>JBHBVA010000033.1:0-4308 GCA_041793355.1 Bacteroidota bacterium
GGCGAATTATTCATCGAGCGAGACGACTTTATGGAGGATGCCCCTAAAAAATATTTCCGTCTGACCCCCGGCAACGAAGTGCGTTTGAAGCACGCCTACATTGTGAAGTGTACGGGATGCAAAAAAGACGAAGCCGGTAATGTATTGGAGGTATATGCCGAATACGACCCACTATCAAAAAGCGGTTCGGGTACAGAGGAAAGCAAACGCAAGGTGAAAGGCACCATTCATTGGGTTTCGGCCGCTGACTATCTGGATGCCGAAGTGCGTTTGTACGACCGCCTATTTACTGTCCCCGATTTGGATGCCGAAAAGGACAAGGATTTTCGCGAATTACTCAACCCCGAATCGCTTATTGTTCGCACCGGATGTAAAGTAGAGTCGTCGTTGGCATCGGCAAAGGCGTTGGACAACTTCCAGTTTCAACGACTGGGTTATTTCAACCTCGACCCCGACAGTACACCGGACAAATTGGTGTTCAACCGCACGGTGTCTCTCAAAGACTCGTGGAGCAAGGTGAAAGACAAATAGTAGTTTAGAACTATTGGCTACCTCAAAATAAATACAGATGGAAGACCATAATTTGCCGGAAGATATAGATGCTCTTGTAGAGCGTTTTGAAAAAATGGTTGAAAGCCAAGAGTATGTGTATATGGACAGCGATGACTATATGTACATAGTAGGGCATTATGCACAAATCGACGATTTGGATATGATGCAAGAAGCTATACGTGTGGCAATGACAATGCATCCCGATAGTTTGGAGTTGCGAAATCATTATCTGTTGCTTTTGCTGGATTATGGGCTGAAAGAGGAGGCTTTGGATTTTTTGGACGAGTATGACGTTGCCGAATACAACTACGAATATTTCCTCGCCAAAATAGAAGTATTCCTGTCTGTGGACAATTATGATGAAGCTTTGTCTCTCACGCAAACGGTATTGGAGAGCCCCGTGCCTTCCGCCTTTGATATGTATGCCGATTTGGGTAACGTGTATGTCTTGTACAACTATCCGTTGGAGGCTATCAGCTATTTGGATAAAGCCTATGAGCTGAATGCCGATGATGAAGAGGTGCTGGTAGACCTTTCGGTGGCTCACGACGAACTGGGCGATTACGACAAGTCGATAGAGTATATAAATAAACTTATCGACAAAAATCCATATTCGCTGGAAGCGTGGATTAATCTGGCCCGTGTGTATGCGTTAAGCGGTGAGCAAGGCAAGGCTTTGGAGGCCTTGAATTTTGCCGAAACTATCGATGCACTTCCGCCTACGGGTTTGCTTCTGAAAGCCGATATGTTGCGTATTCTGGAACGCTACGACGAGGCTTTGCAAGTGTTGGACGAATGCAGAGCGAAGTTGCAGCCGTCGGCCGAAATTTACGATTTGATGCAATCGCTCCGAGTGGATATTTATATGCAATGTGGCCAATCGCAAGAAGCTCTGCAAATACTACGAGACTGGGAGCGTGATTTGCCACAAGAGATTGATAATTATCAGTTTACCGAGAAGAAAGTTACCACTCTATTGCGACTCGGACGTTGTGCCGAAGCGGAGGAATATCTTGCAAGTATTTGGGAAAAAGTGCTTTTCCCAAACGATTACTACTCGCTGTGGTATGAGACGTATTTTATGTCGGAGCAATACGATAAGGCAGAAGGTTTGGTTGATGAAAGGCTGAGGGAAGATGGTCGTCCCGATGCCGGCGAATGGTACGACAGAAAGGTTGTTTTGCTTTATTTTCGAGGAGACTATACCGAAGCCTTGAAGTGGGTTGATAAAATGGAAGAAGTAGGAATGTTCACCACCTTTCGCAAGGCTCTGCTGTATGGCGAGATGGGAAACTTGGAAGGCTTTGCACCCTTGCTTCCTGAGCTGGAAATGAAGTATTTGATAGGGCTGCAAGGTGTGTTGTTGCCTCCCGGCGTAGCGATTGACAAGCAGCTCAGTCGCTCGGAGCTGGAGGCAAGCTTGTTGGCCGCAGTGCAGGCAAAAAAAAGAAGTTGATTTCCGAAAAAAAAGTAACGCATTCCCCGAAAGTTAGACAAAAAAACTTTCGGGGTTTGTTGTGTAAAAGATGTCAAATAAGGTGTAGGAGTGTTTCCTGCAAAATAAAAAAGCGAAACCCAAGGAGGCTTCGCTTTTGGAGTGTGTGTAAGAGGGTGGTTTTTATACAATACGGCAGTATTGGGTTTGTGTGCGGAGCGGGTTATTTCTGCAATTTGTATGTTTGGGCGTTGTGCCGGGCATCGTAGGTTGTAAGCAGATAAGTGCCTTTGGGTAGCCCTACGGTGCGTATTGTCATTATCTTTTCGGCGATTGCCCTTTCGTTCGTCAGCACTTTTCGTCCCTTTGCATCAAAAAGGATGACCTTTCGGATGGGGTTCGACAGGTTTTCTACTACAATGGCGTCGGGTGCAATACTCACCGTGGCACGGTGTCGGACTTTTTCGATGGTGGCTGTTTCTATAGCGTCGGGCAGGGGATGATAGCTTGTGCCGGCGTTGTTCGATATAAACTTCTTGCACACACCGTCTTCTATCACCATTGCCTCTACGTGATTTGCCGAGATGTTGAATGCGTGATTGACATCTATGTTAATCACCTTGTTGTTGTAGAGCGGGGTGATGGTGTTGTTGGCCGTGAGTGTGTGGCCAATAATCATTTTCTGCGAACCGATGCTTTGAAGTATCTCATCCAATGCCTCTTGTGTGATGGCTTTGGCTCTGTTGGCAGCGGTAGTGCTTTCCGTATAAGCGATGTTTCGGTACCAATACAAGCCTAATGCACTTCCGCCTGTTACGGTGGAGCAATTAGGGTCGTCGGCACAGCCCCCGCGATTGTTCATCCTGTTTCTGCCATAGTCATTCATCTCTCGGTACGATAGCTTCAAGCGGGCCACTTCGGGGCTTACTCCTGCGTGCACAACGGTGTAATGGCCAAGCCGTTCTATCAGGTTTTTGGCACGATACCACCTACCCCATTCCGTGTGCGGGGCAAATAGGTCGCCATAACCTGCCAGCCCCAGATAGGTTGTGTTCATTTTGTACTTATAGGCCACATAGCGTTCGTCGTTGTCCATACACATAATTTCGTGATTACCCAAAAGGTAATGCACTTTTCCCCCCTGCTTGGCAGCTTCTTGTTCCAGTCGGTATATCAACCAAAGCACCTCCGTTACATGCCGTCCTCTATCCAGCATGTCTCCCACGCAGTACAAGTGTCCGCTACCGTAAGTCCACTCAAAACGGTTGTTCATTACGCCGCCATCTATCAGCATTTTTTTGAAAGCTCCAAACTGTCCTTCAATATCGGATGTGAAAAACACCCTGTCGGGCAATGTATAAGTTTCGGGCTCTTGGTCGTGTTGCTTTTTCAGAGTAACGCTGAACTTTCCGTCCGACGTAGGGTCATCTACATCGAACACAATGGGCTTCGTATCGTCAAACTCTTGAACAACAAGCCCCGAATCTGTTATCGACTTGAGGATAACCTTGCCGGAATCGGGGAGGTAAAAAACGTAAGGACCGTCTTTAAAATAACTCACATTGAGTTGCGAAAAAACTTCCGTGCCTAATAGCAGAGGCAGGGCTGTAAACAATAGTTTTCTGAAATTCATAAAATCATCATATTTTAAATACGATGCAAAAGTAGAGCGGGAATGTTACCGTCGTGTTGTTGAAAAGTTAAGTTACGGTGCTTAAATGGTGACGGAAGAGCGATGTTTTGCAGGCGTAAGTGCCTAAAAAAACTATTGAATGCTGGCAAAAAATCCGACCTCGTGTTTTGTATTCGGCAGAAGGCTCCCTCACTTTGTTTGGCTTTCGTAGTTTGCAAAACGAAGGAAAAAACGAAAGGCTTTTTCGGTTTGCAGGAAAAGGGTTTTTCATCCCAACTTTCCCGCAAAAAAAAATTGTACCTTTGTGCAATCGAAAATCACACACGATTGTATGGAACGAAGCGATGAAACTACGACAAAACCCCTGATTGCGTTTTTTGAAAATATCATTCCGCTTAATAGTGGAGAAAAACAGCTTATCAATGAGTATTTCAAGCCCCGCCTCTACCGAAAACGCCAATTTGTATTGCAAGAGGGCGATGTGTGTAAGTATTTTAACTTTGTGGTTCGGGGTTGCCTTAGAATGTACAAAATTGATGATAAAGGTGTGGTACATATTCTACAATTTGCTTCGGAAAACTGGTGGATAAACGACAATGATAGTTTCCACAGTAATCTACCTTCAGAATTAAATATTGATGCCCTTGAAGATACAATGGTGCTTCAAATCAATCTCCAAGATTTGACA
>JBHBVA010000034.1:0-8467 GCA_041793355.1 Bacteroidota bacterium
CAATACTGCTTTCAGAAACTGAATAGGGACAATCTCCACTCCGTTGTACATCACAGGGTCGATACGAGCCATCCCGATGTTTTGAATCACACGCAAATGCGTTAAGTACTCCTGACCGAAAGTCATCCAGAAACGAGCCCGCTTCAGTGTCGGGAAGTTTTTCACCAACGACTCTAATTCCTCGTGATAGATAACATACGACTCCTTAGGGCCGATGTTGGGATAATTTAGCGGTTTGTGAATCTCGTGTGGTTCGGTTTCCACCCACTGTCCGTTTTCCCAGTAACGCCCTTTTTGAGTAACCTCACGGATGTTTATTTCGGGATTGAAGTTTGTCGCAAATGCTTTGCCGTGGTCGCCAGCATTGCAATCTACTATATCCAAATAGTGAATTTCGTCGAAATGATGTTTGGCTGCATATGCTGTAAATACGCTGGTAACACCGGGGTCGAATCCGCAACCGAGAATTGCCGTGAGGCCGGCTTTTTCAAAGCGATCCTTATAGGCCCATTGCCAGCTATATTCAAATTTAGCTTCGTCTTTTGGTTCGTAATTAGCTGTATCCAAGTAGTTTACGCCGCATTCCAGGCAAGCGTCCATAATAGTTAAGTCCTGATAAGGCAACGCCACATTGATAACCAATTCCGGTTCAAACGCCTTGAAAAGTTGTACCAACTCTTCCACGCTATCGGCATCCACCTGTGCCGTCTGAATGGTAACACCTGTGCGTTTTTTTACGTCTTCGGCAATAGCATCGCACTTGCTTTTGGTGCGGCTTGCCAACATAATGTCGGTAAAAACGTCTTTATTTTGAGCTACTTTGTTGGCCACCACTGTGCCCACGCCGCCGGCTCCGATGATTAAAACTTTTCCTTTCATTCCAATCGTTGTTGATGTTGTCAAAATAAAATATTCCCATCCAACCGGCTGCAAAGCCTGCGGATACGATGCAAAAGTACAAAAAAATATCAGTTTTCTATCTTTCGGCTCGCTTTTTGTTTCCCCCGGGATAAATGATGCGGACATTTCGTTGTTTTGGCGTTTGTACATCACTTTATTTATAGCTATTTTTGTACTGCTTAATGCACAATGTACGAATGCGATGTGGAAAAATAAAACAAACTATCAAAAAGTAGCTTATATATTACTTCTGGCGGGCGTGCTCGGTATGCTGGGTGTGGTGGTAATAGCTTTCGCAAGGGTATCTGCACACGAGCGGAGTGTGCGTTTGTACGTAGATAACGATGATAATATTGATTCGGTATTGCATAAAATAAATCTTGTGTCGGAAAAAAACTCGTGGTTGCTCAAACAGTTGCTGTACCGTTCCGGCTACGAAAAAAGAGTGCAAAACGGAAGCTATCTTATCACTCCTGAAACGAGGGTATGGCGGTTGTTTCGCAATTTGTTTACCGGCAATCAGCAACCTATCAACTTGCAAGTCCGCGAGGTTCGCACCATCTCTCAGTTGGCGGCACATTTGTCGCATAAGCTAATGTTAGATTCGGCTACTGTAGTTCGGCAACTGACCGACACGCACTATTGCCGAAAGTTGGGACATACGCCTCAAACTGTGATTTCGCTATTCCTGCCGAATACCTACGAAGTGTATTGGACTACAAGTTTTGAAAGGCTAATGGAGCGGATGAAAGCCGAAAGTTCTGCTTTTTGGACGCAGAACAGATTATCGCAGGCCGGAGCTTTGAATCTCACTCCCGTAGAGGTGATGACCATAGCCTCTATTGTGGATGAAGAAACTGCGTATTTTCCGGAGAAAGCTATAATTGCAAGGTTGTATATCAATAGGTTACGTTTGGGTATGCCTCTGCAGGCCGACCCTACGGTGAAGTTTGCTTTGCAGAATTTCGAACTTCGTCGCATCTATCACAAACACCTCAATGTGGAGAGTCCTTATAACACCTATCGCAACGTTGGATTGCCTCCGGGCCCTATCCGTATTCCTGCTTTGTCCACGATTGATGCCGTGCTACAAGCCCCAGAGCATAATTACCTGTATATGTGTGCAAAAGAGGATTTTTCCGGAGCTCATAATTTTTCCGAAACATACGCCGACCATTTGAAAAATGCCGCTC
This sequence comes from Bacteroidota bacterium, assembly GCA_041793355.1. Taxonomy (GTDB): domain Bacteria; phylum Bacteroidota; class Bacteroidia; order Bacteroidales; family Dysgonomonadaceae; genus UBA1309. Next base: position 2,094 of record JBHBVA010000034.1, read on the forward strand.
GCTATGCTCAAGCCTTGAATCAGCGACAGGTGCAGTGAGGTGCATATTTTTTTTTGAATTTTGACAATGATATAACAATGAATGATTTTCTTGAAAGAGAATTTGGGCAGGGGGTGAATCTCACTCCTCGCACACAATTTGTGTATTCCACGTCGGGCAGTGCCTCATCCATCCAAAAATACAATGACGCTTTTCGCCAAATGGGATTATCGCTTGCTTATTTTTCATTCACTCAGGAAGTTACGCCGGAACAATACGCTTCAATGCTTCGTAGTCCGATATGTCGGGGTGGAGCCGTAACCGGACGCGGAGGGCTCAAATCGGAAATTATTCCGTTTTTGGATGAAGTGGAAACTTTGGCGTTGCAAACACGTGCCGTAAACACGGTCGTGAACAAAGAAGGAAAACTATATGGTTATAATACAGATACTTATGGTTTAGAGATTGCTTTAAGGCACGGGCTTTCCGAGCATTCGGCGGTAGAAGTAAAAACAGCAGTAGTGTACGGCAACGGTGGAGTGTCGGGTGTGGCTTTGCGAGTATTGCAACAACTGGGAATACAAGCTACCATCGTGGGGCGTAACCCGCAACGGGTACAGCAGAAACTAAAAGAATTGGGCATCAATAGTTTACCTCCGTTATCACCTCCTTTCGACCTTGTGGTGGATGCCACTCCAATTTCGAGCGGTCCCGATTTTTTACAAGCTCCTTATTTTCAATCACTTTTAGAAGGTTGTAAAATGGTATTTTGTCATAATATGCCCGAAAAGGATGGCAATGTTAATTATCTTGCCAAATATTGCGAGGACGAGCAACTGCCCTTTATTGCCGGAAGGTATATGTACGAGGCTCAGCACATAAAGCAGTATGCCCTGTTGTTAGAGGGGCTGAAAGATGAACAGACAGGGCTTCCTATTGACGAAGCACGCATCCGAGAGGTGATGCTGGGCAAGTAAAATATTAAATGTGTACCGACTATTCCGTCGGTATTTTTTTTTGATGCTACGTTATCTCGTTTTTTTTAAATCAAAATAATTTCCTTTGAAAATATTTTCCATAAGAAAATAAATTGCTATCTTTGCACTGCGAAAGTAAAATCAAAAGATGGACATCGATAGTAAACGTAAATCAGAGCCTTTATGCCGCATTCGTGATGTGTATAGGGCAATTAACAATTACGAAACCCAAATGCAACAGGCCTTTGGAATAGGGCTCAACGAGGGAATGTTGCTCTGCTCGTTGCACACCTTAGGCAAATGCTCGTCAGGGTACGTGGCCGAATTGTTGGGCTTAACCTTATCCAACGCATCTAAGGTAATCACTTCAGCCGAAAAAAAAGGCTTAGTGCAACGTGTTGTAGGTGAGCAAGATAAGCGTCAGATGCTATTCACGCTGACAGCTGAAGGTATGAAACGCATTGATAGCGTAAAGTGCAAGCAAAGTGAAATGCTCGATTTGCTTTCTAAGATAAAAGAGATGTAAGTAAAACTAAATTAAAATGCAATGAAACACATTATCATTGGAGGAGTAGCCGGAGGAGCTACTGCCGCAGCTCGTATTCGTCGTAACGACGAAAAAGCGGAGATTGTATTATTGGAAAAAGGACAATATATATCGTATGCCAACTGTGGCCTCCCTTATTACATCGGTGATGTAATCACCGAACGCGAGAATCTATTTGTGCAAACACCCGAATCGTTCGGCAAACGCTTCAATATTGATGTACGTGTGATGAATGAGGCGGTTGCCATTCACCCCGAACAAAAAAAAGTAACCATTCGCCGTGCCGATGGTACGGAATACACCGAAAGTTACGACAAACTGCTGCTATCGCCCGGTGCAAAACCTTTCCGTCCGGCAATGGAAGGTATTGATTTAGAGGGGATTTTTACACTCCGTAATGTGAACGATACGGATAATATCAAGAACTATCTGAAGACACGCAACGTGAAGCGTGCCGTAGTGGTGGGAGCCGGATTTATTGGATTGGAGATGGCGGAAAACCTGCACCACGCCGGAGCCGAAGTGGCTATCGTAGAGATGGGGGCACACGTGATGGCTCCTATCGACCAGTCTATGGCGGCTCACGTACATCGCGAACTGTTGCAAAAGGGAGTGTCGTTGCACTTAAACGAGGCTGTAGAATGCTTCCGCAAAATAGAAAACGGCATCGAGGTGCAACTGAAAGGGGGCGAACGCCTGACAACTGACATCGTGATACTCTCCATCGGGGTGCGTCCCGAAACATCTTTGGCACAGCAAGCAGGCATTAAGTTGGGTGATGCAGGAGGTATTTGGGTAGATGACCATCTACAAACCTCTGTATCTGATATTTATGCCGTAGGAGATGCCATTGAGTTTCCTCATCCCCTCACGGGAAGCCCTTATCTCAACTATCTGGCAGGACCAGCAAACAGACAAGGGTGGATAGCGGCAAATAATATGGTATTTGGCAATACCGACACATACGAAGGGGCTATTGCTACCAGCATAGCAAAAGTGTTCGACCTAACGGTTGCCACCACCGGACTGCCTGCCAAACGCTTGAAACAGATGCAGATACCTTATTTGAGCTCGTGGACGCACGGCAATTCGCACGCAGGATATTATCCGAACGCACTATCCCTGAGCTTAAAGCTTACATTCAGCCCCACAGACGGAAAGTTATTTGGAGCTCAGGCTGTGGGTTACGATGGAGTGGACAAGCGTATAGACCAAATAGCTATCTTGATAAAGCAGGGAGCTACCATTTACGATCTTACCCGCTTGGAGCATGCTTATGCACCACCTTTTTCGTCGGCAAAAGACCCCATAGCCATTGCCGGATATGTAGCTAAAAATATTCTCGAAAAAACAATGCCTTTCATCACTTGGCGACAATTGAAAGATGCTCAAGATGCTGTTTTATTGGATGTTAGGACTGCACACGAATTTGCAGCTTCCCACATTGACGGAGCAATAAACATCCCTGTGGACGACCTCCGCCAACGGCTGTCGGAGCTACCTGCCGAAAAAAATATTGTGGTGTATTGTGCCGTAGGGCTTCGGGGATACTTGGCTACTAAAATTTTGCTGGCCAACGGTTTTATGCACGTAAGGAATCTGCTGGGTGGATATAAAAATTATTCGACAGCCACAGCACCTATTATTCAACCCACAAACAAAAATAAAGTCTCCGATTACAGAGAAATGAATACACACAATCAAATATTGAAAATAGATGCTTGCGGATTGCAGTGTCCGGGTCCTATTCTGAAGATGAAGCAGGCTATAGACTCTTTGCAAATAGGCGAGCGAGCAGAAGTTACATCCACCGATGCCGGCTTTGTCTGTGATGCAACAGCGTGGTGCAACACTACCGGTAATATACTAATCGCCCAAACGTCCGAAAAAGGGAAATACAAAGTGATAATAGAAAAGGGACGTGCTTGCTCTATGGTAGCAGCTACACCATCAATCGGAAAGGGCAAAACTTTCATCATGTTCAGCGACGACTTAGACAAAGCTCTCGCCACTTTTGTGTTGGCAAACGGAGCTGCAGCTACAGGTGAAAAAACAACCATCTTCTTCACTTTTTGGGGATTAAACACAATCAAAAAAGTGAAAAAGCCTGCCGTACAGAAAGATATTTTCGGAAAAATGTTCGGAATGATGCTACCCTCCAATTCGCTTCGTTTAGCCTTGTCCAAAATGAATATGTTGGGCATCGGTAGCAAGATGATGCGTTATCTGATGAAAAGAAAAGGGGTAGATTCGTTGGAAGAACTTCGTGAGCAAGCACTCAAACAAGGTGTAGAGTTTATTGCCTGCCAAATGTCGATGGATGTGATGGGGGTGAAACGTGAGGAACTTTTGGATGAAGTAACCGTAGGTGGTGTTGCTACCTATATGGAGCGTGCCGGAAATGCTAATGTGAATCTATTTATATAATTAGTAATTAGCATTTTAATGATAGAAAAAACGCTGCTCAGTTTTTGAGTAGCGTTTTTTTGTTTGATACACTCGGCGAAAGCTATGCCTTTTCCTGAGCTTTCACTTCAATTCCCAACTCCTTGAGTTGTTCCTCATCTACAAATCCGGGAGCGTCTATCATTACATCACGTCCTGCATTGTTTTTTGGGAAAGCAATACAGTCACGGATAGAGTCCAAACCTGCAAATATTGATACGAGTCGATCCAATCCGAAAGCTATTCCGGCGTGAGGTGGTGCTCCATATTTGAACGCATTCATTAGGAAGCCAAACTGTTCTTCCGCCTTTTCTTGCGTGAATCCAAGCACCTCAAACATACGCCGTTGGAGATCGGAATTATAAATTCTAACAGATCCACCGCCGATTTCTACTCCATTGATTACCAAGTCATAAGCATTGGCTCTAACTTCGCCCGGTTCACTATCAAGTAGTGCAATATCTTCTGTCTTTGGGCTGGTAAATGGATGATGTTTTGCAAAGTATCTTCCAAGTTCTTCATCTTTTTCCAACAAAGGAAAGTCAATGATCCACAGGCAATTGAACGTGTTACGATCTCTCAATCCAAGCCTTTCTCCCACTTCCAATCTCAATTCACAGAGTTGTTTTTGTGCCCGTTCTGTTTCGCCACAAAGGATGAGAATGAGGTCGCCAGGTTCTGCATTACAACGCTTTGCCCACGATTGTAGATCTTCTAGGGAATAAAATTTATCGACTGACGACTTGAAAGCTCCATCCGCTTCGCATCTCACATAAACCAAACCTTTTGCTCCGATTTGTGGACGTTTAACAAAATTGGTAAGTTCATCCAATTGCTTGCGAGTGAAGTTATTAGCTCCCTTTGCACAGATTGCCCCTACATATTCAGCCTCATCAAATACGGGGAAATTACGACCTCCTGTCAAATCCTTAATCTCGACAAATCGCATATCAAATCGAGTATCAGGCTTATCTGAGCCGTAATATTTCATCGCATCTGCATACGTCATACGAGGAAATTCACTGACATCAATCCCACGAACTACTTTGAATAAATGCCGTGTCAGTCTTTCAAAAATTTCAAGCACATCCTCTTGATCTACAAAGGACATTTCACAGTCTATTTGCGTAAATTCAGGTTGGCGATCGGCTCGAAGGTCCTCATCTCTAAAACACTTAACAATCTGAAAATAACGATCAAATCCTGACACCATCAATAGCTGTTTGAACAATTGAGGCGATTGAGGAAGTGCATAAAATTGTCCGGGATTCATACGAGAAGGAACGATGAAATCTCTTGCTCCCTCCGGCGTTGATGCAATGAGAACAGGCGTTTCCACTTCCAAAAACTTCTCCGAATTAAGGAAACTGCGAACCTCGAATGCGATCTTATGACGTAGTTCCAAATTCTTACGTACAGAATTACGACGAAGATCTAAATATCTGTATTTCATCCTAATATCATCACCACCATCCGTCTCATCTTCAATCGTGAAAGGAGGAGTTTCAGATGAATTTAAAATATTAAGTCGAGTAACTTCTATCTCGATCTCGCCAGTAGGAATGTTAGAGTTCTTACTTGACCGCTCACGAACAATTCCCTCAACTTGTATCACAAACTCACGACCGAGACGATTTGCCTCCTCATAAAGTTCGCTATTTACATCCCTATAAAACGCCAATTGAGTAATCCCATAGCGATCTCTGAGGTCAACGAACGTAATTCCACCCCCAAGCTTTCTCGTTTTCTGTACCCAACCACTAAGGGTTACTTTCTTTTCAACGTCGGAAATCCTAAGATCTCCACAAGTGTTAGTTCTGTGCATCGTATTACAGTTATATCTTATTTTATGTCCGCAAAATTACACATTATATTGTCTGTAAGCACAAAATGATGGTGGAAAATAAAAAATCCTGCCAAAAGTTTTGCAAGTTAAAAAAATACTTCTACCTTTGCACTCGCAATTCGGGATGTAGCGCAGTCCGGCTAGCGCACCTGCTTTGGGAGCAGGGGGTCCCAGGTTCGAATCCTGGTATCCCGACAGAATTTTGGAAGCCTTTTAGTATTATGCTAAGAGGCTTTGTTTTTATCTGTTTGACAAAGAAAAAACACTTACATTTTTTATGGGGAAGTGTATAAGGTAAATTGTAAAAAAAATCCCTACCTTTGCACCCACAAATCAAGTGCCGATGCACACCCTGTCTGTGCATATTGCACTATAAAAACGGTTTAGAGTTCCACTCATTTTTTCGGGTGGAGCTCGTTTTTTTATAATGGTATTTATTATCAGTTAGTTGCGAGGGTAGGAGAGTGCCTTTTGTCAATCCCTCATAGCCATTGCCAACGTGAATATGCTCACTTTGATGCCTTGAATGTGCAGCAAAGGGCGGATGCAGGCTTCTATAGTGGCTCCGGTGGTGAATACG
>JBHBVA010000035.1:0-3414 GCA_041793355.1 Bacteroidota bacterium
CCCCGCATCGACGAAGCGTTGGAAATTCGTCGTGCCGATGGTCGCAATTTGGTGCTCGAGGTAAAACAGCATATCGGCGAAAACACAGTACGCACGGTTGCGATGGATAGCACGGACGGCTTACGTCGGGGATTGGAAGTTGTAGCAACGGGTTCGCCTATCACAATGCCTGTGGGCGACCAAGTGAAAGGGCGTTTGATGAATGTTGTGGGCGATGCCATCGACGGTATGAAAACCCTCGACAAAAAAGACGGAAGTTCCATCCACCGAGAACCTCCTAAGTTCGAAGATTTGCTCACGGCACGCGAGGTGCTATTCACCGGTATCAAGGTTATCGACCTTTTGGCACCCTATGCCAAAGGGGGTAAAATCGGGTTATTCGGTGGTGCCGGAGTAGGAAAAACGGTGTTGATTATGGAGCTAATCAACAACATTGCAAAAAAACACAACGGATATTCGGTGTTTGCCGGAGTGGGTGAGCGTACCCGTGAGGGGAATGACTTGCTCCGCGAAATGATTGAGTCTGACGTGGTTCGTTATGGCGATGCTTTCAAAGAAAGTATGGAGAAAGGGCATTGGGACTTGTCGAAAATAGACTATGAGGAGGTGAAAAAATCACAAATTTCGTTGGTGTTCGGGCAGATGAACGAACCTCCCGGAGCACGTGCCTCTGTGGCACTTTCGGGTTTGACCATTGCCGAGTCGTTCCGCGATTCGCAGGACGAAGGTCCGAAAGACATCCTCTTCTTTATCGATAATATTTTCCGCTTTACGCAAGCCGGTTCTGAGGTTTCGGCCCTGTTGGGACGAATGCCCTCGGCTGTAGGTTATCAGCCTACACTGGCATCGGAGATGGGTGCAATGCAGGAGCGGATTACATCTACAAAAAACGGTTCAATTACCTCTGTGCAAGCGGTTTATGTGCCTGCGGACGACCTTACGGACCCTGCACCTGCTACCACTTTTTCGCACTTGGATGCAACTACCGTGTTGAACCGAAAAATTACGGAATTGGGTATTTACCCGGCGGTGGACCCACTGGACTCCACGTCGCGAAGCCTCGACCCGGCGGTGGTAGGACAAGAGCACTACGATGTGGCACAGGCTGTGAAGGAAATTTTGCAACGCTACAAAGAGTTGCAAGATATTATCTCTATTCTTGGTATGGAGGAACTTTCGGATGAAGACAAGGAAGTAGTGGCACGTGCAAGACGTGTGCAACGTTTTCTATCCCAGCCATTTAATGTGGCGGAGCAATTTACGGGACTGAAAGGTGAAATTGTTGCCATAGAGGATACCATTCGCGGTTTTAAAATGATTTTGAGCGGTGAGGTAGATTATCTGCCGGAGCAGGCATTTATGAATGTCGGTACCATTGAGCAAGCCATCGAAAAAGGTGAAAAACTGCTCAGTCAAGCCAATCAATAGCCTTGCGACTAATTTATACAAAGCCGAAAGATGAGTAATATAACTTTGAAATTGAACATCATTTCGCCGGAAAAGCAATTGTTCTCGGGTGAGGTGCATTCTGTGGTGTTTCCCGGCACTGCCGGTAAGTTTGGCATTCTGCCCAAACACGCACCGCTGATTTCTTCACTGAAAAAAGGGGAGATTGTTTATAAAATTGCCGATGAAGAATATGCAGTGCCGGTAGAAAGGGGCATCGTGGAGGTGAATAATGGTGTGGTAACGGCTTGTGTAGAGCCGGCTGTGCAACCTAAGTAGCAGAAAATGGGGGATTTTGCTAAAAGATTGACAATAAATGTATTACTCCGAGCCTCCGTTGTTAGTTTGGTGTTGGGGGCGTTGGTGTATTGCTTGCTTCCTGCTTACTATTCTCAGACGTTCCCTTTGACATTCGGAGTACTGGCATTGGTGCAAGTATTGTTGCTTTGGTCCTTGGATAAGATTAGTCGCACGGCATCTCCCGTTCGGTTGGCACAATTCTATTTAGGAACGATGGTTGGCAAAATGTTGCTGGCTATGCTGGTGCTTGGTATCGCAATGGTGTGGCAATCCGATTTTAGGGTGTTTGCGGTTAATTTTATGTTGCTCTATTTCGTGTTTTTGGGATTCGAGTCGTGGGCATTTTTCAAATTCGAGAAGTATTTGAAGGAAAATAAAGAAAAGAAATGAGAAGATATTTTTCAAACATATTGCTGATTGTCCTTTCGGTGTTCTTTTTCAGTACACAAGCTGTTTCGGCGGCTTCGGGCGGCGGAGAAGATTTTGACCCTCGGCAGATGATATTACACCACGTAGGCGACGATTACAGTTGGCATATCACCACCATTGGCGAACAGCACGTTTCTATTCCTTTACCGGTGATTCTGTATAGCGAGAGCAAGGGATTTCACGTGTTTCTGTCTTCAGCCTTTCTGCACGGAAATGGCTCATATCAGGGTTTTTATATTACACACGAGGGGCAGTATGCTGGTAAAATAGTAGAACGTACTTCCGGCGGTGAAGAAGTGCGTCCTTGGGATTTTTCCATCACGAAAAATGCCGCAAGCTTGATTATCACCTCGTGTATTTTGCTGTTTTTGATACTTAAAACTGCGTCTTTCTATCGTGGGCAGGGTAGGGGTAACTATCGCTCACCCAAAGGATTGGCAGGAGCTATGGAGATATTGGTAATGAATATTCAAGACGAGGTGATAAAGCCTTGTATCGGTAAAAACTACCAACGTTTTTCTCCGTACTTACTTACCGTTTTCTTCTTCATACTGCTCAACAATTTGATTGGGTTGGTTCCCATTTTTCCCGGTGGGGCAAACGTAACGGGGAATATTGCGATAACGATGGTGTTGGCTTTGTTTACTTTCTTTTTCGTTAATATATTCGGCACAAAGGAATATTGGCGAGAAGTATTTTGGCCGGACGTGCCGGTGTGGTTAAAAGTAATACCTATTATGCCGCTTATAGAGGTTATAGGGGTGTTTACAAAGCCATTTGCACTTACTATCCGTCTGTTTGCCAACATATTAGCAGGACACTCTATTGCCATTGGGCTTACTTGTTTGGTTTTTCTCACAGTGAAGTTGGGTGCTGCAATAAATACTTCTATGACAACGCTTTATGTGATAATGGCGGTGTTTATGGGTGTGGTGGAAATTTTGGTTTCTTTCATCCAAGCGTATGTTTTTACGCTGTTGTCGGCAGTGTTTATCGGTTTGGCACAAGCAGAACCGCATCATCACGAGGCGAAGCATTAGAATTTTTGATACAGAAAAAATACAATTAAAACAATATCTATAATTATTTAAAAAGTTAAAACATTATGTTACTATCAGTTTTATTAGAAGCAGCAGTTAGTTATACAGGTTTGGGTGCGGCTATTGGTATTGGTATGATTGCCATTGGCACCGGCTTAGGTGTAGGCAAAATCGGTAGTGCAGCGGTAGAAAGCATCGC
>JBHBVA010000036.1:0-6475 GCA_041793355.1 Bacteroidota bacterium
GTGTTTCCGCTTTTTCTTTGAAATGTAAAAATTAGAAGGACGTTCATTGCTAAATTTTTTAAAATACAATTACAAACTTATATGGCCACATTGCTAATTCATAATGCCACCATTGTAAACGAGGGTAAAAGCTATCGAGGTTCGGTATTGATAAAGCACGACAAGATAGACCAAATATTTGCGGATACCGTTCCTGAACAGATAATCACTCAATCGCAAGTAATTGATGCAGAAGGGCTTATTCTCATACCTGGAGCTATTGACGACCAGGTACACTTTCGTCAGCCGGGACTCACTCACAAAGCAGACATCGCCAGCGAAAGCCGTGCGGCTGTGGCTGGAGGGGTAACATCTTTTATGGATATGCCCAACACAAAACCTCAAACAACCACCATCGAGGCTCTGGAGCAGAAATTCGAAATGGCTGCACAATCGGCGTATGCCAACTACTCGTTCTACTTGGGGGCGACCAACGACAACCTTTCCGAACTAAAAAAAGTAGATGCCCGAAACGTTTGCGGCATCAAGGTTTTTATGGGGTCTTCCACTGGTAATATGTTGGTAGATAGCGAAAAAGCATTGGCTGCTATTTTTTCCGAAACGGGAATGTTAATTGCCACACACTGCGAAAAAGAAGAAATTATTCGCCAAAATCTGGAACATTACAAGCAATTGCTCGGCGATGATATACCCGTTGAGTATCATCCACTTATCCGAAGTGCAGAAGCCTGCTATCGCTCGTCGGCCGAAGCAGCCGAGTTAGCTGACAAGTACCAGGCACGACTACACATTCTGCACCTATCTACGGAAAAAGAAATTTCGTTATTCGACAATAAACCTATTGAGGATAAACGAATTACAGGAGAAGTGTGTGTGCATCACCTTTGGTTTTCCGATGTCGATTACGCACACTACGGCAACCGCATCAAATGGAATCCGGCAGTGAAAACGGCACAAGACAGAGATGCCTTACTACAAGGTTTGCTTTCGGGCAAATTGGACGTGATTGCCACCGACCACGCTCCTCACCTGTGGAGCGAAAAGCAAGGCTCTGTATTACAGGCGGCATCCGGAGGTCCGTTGGTACAACACTCGTTGCAAATGATGCTGGAACTTGCATCGCAAGGGAAACTGTCCCTACCGGAAGTGGTTAATAAAATGTGCCATGCCCCTGCCACGCTATTCCGCATCCACAAACGAGGATTCATTCGCAAAGGATATTTTGCTGACTTAGTGCTTGTGAATCCCCAAAAGCCATACACCGTTACGCCCGAAAACACACTCTACAAGTGCGGATGGTCGCCATTGGAGGGAAAAACATTTTCGACCTCTGTGGTAAAAACATTCGTGAATGGACAATTGGCATTTTCCGATGGCGAAGTAAAGGAAGTGAGAGGACAGGCCTTAATGTTTGAAAACTAATTATTTGCATTCTATACGAAAAGGAATACAATAAACATCCGTTTTATTTTTTGTGCAGATTCTACAGGACAATAAAATAGATGTCGGGCAGTGTATCCCCGACCTTTGGGTATTGATGAGCGAGGAGGATAAAAACCTTGTAGTCAATAACTTTCGTATATCTTCTTTCAAAAAGAATGAAGTGATTTATTACGAGGGCGAAACGCCTGCGGAATTGTTGTGTTTACTTAGTGGTAAGGTGAAAATTTCTCGTGACGGAGTAGGACGCAACCAAATAATCCGCATCATCAAGCCGTGCGAATATTTTGGATACAGAGCCTATTTTGCCGGCGAAGAGTATGTTACCACCGCATCGGCTTTTGAAACGTGCGATATTTTAAGCATCCCGATGAAAATTGTGGAGCATATTACGTTTCAAAATGCCCGCTTGGCAATGTTTTTCATACATTTGTTGGCCGCCGACTTGGGTACCTCCGACAAACGAATAGTAAGCCTCACCCAAAAGCACTTGCGGGGCAGGCTGGCAGAAACTATCGTTTCGTTGTTGGACAGCTACGGAACCGATGGGGACGGAGCAACCATCAGCGTGTATCTGTCGCGTGAAGAAATAGCCAACCTCTCGAATATGACCACCGCCAATGCCATACGAACGTTGTCGGCTTTTGTGAGCGAAAAAATTCTTGCCGTAGATGGCAGAAAAATTAAAGTCATAGACGAAAAACGTCTCCGAAAAATCAATCACATAGGATGGTAAATAAACTGATAAACAAGTATTTAGTATATCAATATCGTAAGGTGGAGAGCTTTGTGCAGCATCCCGTACAAACACAAAATGCTGTGCTGAAAGAGTTAATTCATTGTGGTAGAGATACTTACTTTGGACAACAAAACAAACTCAATCAAGTGCAACACCGCGAGCATTTTCGTTCACTGGTGCCACTGAGCCAATATGAAACGTTGCGTCCTTATTTGGATTTGATAATCAACGAGAAACGCTCGAAAGTGCTATGGAACACTCCCGTACGTTGGTTTGCAATGTCCTCCGGCACCACCGAAGACCGTAGCAAATACATTCCGGTTACCAAAGAATCGCTTCAGGCAGGACACTACCGATGCGGACAGCAAATGCTATCGATGTATGCACGCCATTTTCCGAACTCCAAATACTTGTTAGGCAAGACTTTGGTAATAGGCGGAAGCAAACAGCTCAACCAAATAGGCGACGGCATTTACACGGGGGACATCTCTGCTATCCTCATCAAAAATCTGATGTTTTGGGCAAAATACAGTCGCACACCCGAAAACATCGCCTTGCTAAGCGATTGGGAGGAAAAATTAAACGCTTTGACAAAGTATGCACTCCGAAGCGACATTCGTGCCTTTATGGGGGTGCCATCGTGGTTGCTTATCCTGTTGCGTCGCATCCGTGAAGTATCGGGGCAGGAGCTAAATGATTTATTTCCTCACTTGGAAGTATTTTTTCACGGCGGAGTTAGTTTTGCACCCTATCAAGAGCAATATAATCAGCTGATAGACAGCACTAAAATGCAATATTGGGAAACATACAATGCCTCCGAAGGTTTTTTCGGAGTACAATTTTCGCCCGACAGCAAAGATATGCTTTTGATGTTGGATAGCGGTGTGTATTACGAATTTATTCCCGCATCGGAATGGGATAAACCCAACCCGAAAACTTTATGTTTGGATGAAGTACAACTATCTGAAAACTACGAACTTGTGATAACTACCAACGGAGGACTTTGGCGTTATCGGATAGGAGATACCATTGAGTTTACCAACTTACAGCCTTATTTGTTTCGTATCACAGGACGTACCAAAAGTTTTATCAATGCCTTTGGCGAAGAGGTGATAGTTGATAACGCAAACAAAGCCGTAGCAGCTGCTTGTAAGGCAACTAATGCCATCGTGGCAGAATACACTGCCGCTCCCATTTATTTTGGGGACACGGACGGAGGTGCTCACGAGTGGCTGATTGAGTTTGAGCGTGAGCCTTCCGATATGGAGCTATTCACTCGAAAATTGGATGAAGCCCTTCAAGAAGTAAATTCCGATTATCAAGCCAAAAGGGCTTACAATCTATCTTTACAAGTACCTGTTGTTCAATCACTTCCCAAAGATACGTTCATACGATGGATGGAATCTGAAGGCAGATTGGGGGGACAAAACAAAGTGCCTAAACTTTCCAATAATCGAAAATATTCTGAAAGTATCTTATTGTTTGTGAATAAAATTAGGCACTAATCAGAAAAAGTACCTACATTTGGGGCAAATTTTTGAATGACGAGAGTGTTGCAAGTGTATTTGCAATCTCTACAATTATAGAATTTATAGACAAAATGAAATTAAGAAACCTCTTTTTGCTTGCCGTTGTGGCTGCACTTATGTCCTCCTGCGGAGAGTTTAACAGCATCTATCGCAGCACGGATATAAATTTGAAATATGAGTATGCAAAAAAGTATTTCGAACAAGGTAAGTACTCTCGTTCTGCCGTGTTGCTGGAGGATGTAGTTGCCACTTATCGAGGTACAGCAAAAGCAGAAGAAGCCTTGTTCTTGTTGGCACAAAGCTTGTATTACAACAAAGAATATTCCTCTGCAAATCAGTATTTTAAAACGTATTACACCACTTATCCCAAAGGGGAATATGTGGAAATTGCCCACTTCAATTCGGCTTATGGTCTATATTCCGAAGCTCCGGATTATCGCCTTGACCAAAAGCCTACCATCAGTGCCATTGCGGAGTTTACCAATTTTATGGAACTGTTTCCCAATAGCGATAAATTGGACTTGGCTCGCAAGTATGTATTTGAATTACAGGAACGTTTGGCCGAAAAGGAATTAGGTTCCGTTAAACTGTACTACAATTTGGGCAACTATATGGGCAACAATTACGAGTCGTGCATCATCACCGCAAAAAATGCCATCCGTGCCTATCCGTACAGCAAATATTTGGAGGATTTTCAGGCCTATGTGGTACGAGCCCGTTACGAATTGGCCGAAAATAGTATCGACCAGAAAAAGCCCATACGTTATCGTGATGTGATAGACGATTATTACAACTATAAAAATATGTTTCCCGAAGGTAAATATCAAAAAGAGTTGGAAAAATATTTTGCCAAAGCCGAAGCTACTTTGAAAAAGTTGCCCGACGAAATGCAGGAAACAAATGGAGGGGAAGTTCCCACCGATAAATAGAATTACGAATTATTTAACATTATATTGAGAATAAAAATGGATTACAGAAAAACGAAAGCACCTACCAACACAGTTACTCGTGATATGATGAGTCTGTCGGCAGACACGCAAAATGTTTACGAAACGGTACGTATCATCAGCAAACGAGCCAATCAAATTTCGGCAGAAATGAAACGTGATTTGGATAAAAAACTACAAGATTTCGCATCATACAGCGACAATCTGGAGGAGGTATTTGAAAATCGCGAACAAATTGAAATATCTCGCTATTTTGAGCGGTTGCCCAAACCTACACTTATTGCTGCACAAGAATATAGCGAAGGAAAAGTGTATTATCGCAATCCGGTGAAGGACAAAGACAACAGTTTTTAATAGGCTATGATACAACGTAAACAAACGTTACTTCTGCTGTTTGCCATCATAATGTTGGGAATAGCCATCTACCACACGGGAATTACGACATTGTTTCCTGCTTTGGTACACGAAGGGTCGGCTGTACCATTAACAGAATCCACGATTGGCAATATATTGTTTCCTGCCTTGGCACACGGAGTGTCGGCTGTGCTGTGTGTTATTGCTATTTTTCTATACGGCAATCGCAAGTTGCAAATTAAAGTTGCGTACGTGGCTATGGCTTCCATTGTAGGAGCATTGGTATTTGAGGCTGTCAATTGTTTCTCTCCGTGCGTTTCGGGTGCCTGCCCGCTACGTACTTTCTTTAATATGACAAATGTTTTGGCCTTAGCTGCGTTGGCACTTATTGATTGGGCTATCCGTGCTATCAAAGCCGATGATCGGCTAGTTCGCTCACTCGACCGCATCAGATAACCCTTTTTCTGCAAGATGGCACATTGGTAGTAAGGTTTACAACATACCATAGAGGGTGCTTCCCGTAATTTATCGAGAAGTACCCTTTGTTATTCATTACATTTATCAAATTTTCGCAATGAAACAACAATTAAAAAAATGGCTGCCCGACGGCATTGCCATATTGCTATTTATAACAGCGGCATTCGTTTACTTTTTGCCGGCGGTGATAGACGGGCGTGAAATTGCTCAACACGACCACACAGCCTTTGTAGGGGCAGGGCAAGAAGTGCAACAATTCAAAGCCGAAACTGGTGAAACTTCACGCTGGACAAACAGCCTTTTCGGCGGTATGCCCACGTATCAGAGTTCGCCAAGTTATCCCTCCAATAGCACCTTAAAAGCTGTGGGTAAAGTATATAGCTTATTCTTACCCAACTACGTGTGGCTGGTGTTCGTTATGCTCACCGGTTTTTACATTTTGATGCGGGCATTAAAAATGTCGGTATGGCTGTCGGTGCTGGGAGCATTTATCTGGGCTTTTTCGTCTTACTTTTTCATTATCATCACAGCCGGACACATCTGGAAGTTTATCACCTTGGCATATATTCCGCCCACAATTGCGGGTATTGTGCTGGCGTATAGGGGCAAATATTTGCTCGGAGGAGTTGTTGTAGCTCTGTTTTTTGCTCTGCAAATAATGTCGAACCACGTGCAGATGACGTACTATTTTTTGTTTGTCATCGGCTTTATGGTGCTTGCTTATCTGGTGGAGGCTATACGCACCAAACAAGTAATGCACTTTATCAAAGCAAGTGCCGTAGTTTTGACCGGCTTTGCCGTGGGAACAGCTATCAACGCTTCGAACTTATATCACACTTACGAGTATAGTAAGGAAACAATGCGTGGAAAGTCGGAGCTAAAGAAAGATAATGCTGAAAATCAAACAAGTAGCGGATTGGAACGCGACTATATCACACAATGGAGCTATGGCATTGACGAAACATTTACATTGCTCATACCCAATACCA
>JBHBVA010000037.1:0-5595 GCA_041793355.1 Bacteroidota bacterium
CATATCATACACATCGGAAGCTGTGTCGAACAATTGTTTTCGCCCCGTTTGCAAGGTATAATGAGCATTTAGCCACCATTTTGCTGTGGGACGAATATCGGCATTCAACTCCACCGCAAACGATGGCTTGCCAAAAGGCGTGGTGTCCGCCACCAAATTGGTAGCGGAGTTTCTGTTGTAAAAATACTTTGTCAGTTGCACCGAAAGGTCTGTCATCGGCAAAAGCGAAGTACGCACACTTGCACCTAACTTGCCGGTTTTCAATGTAGTGTAAATAGCCGTACTCGTGTTTCGCCAAGGATACGACTCAAGGTTATTTGCTATAAACAGGTGCTCATCGTCCGAGTGTTTATGTCCGGCAAACAAGTTGATTTCCATCCCTTTCGTGGCACTCCATTTAACGCCCAATTCCGCATCGTACCCTATGCGGGCAGGTTTTACCCGTTGAGAGGGATGTGCATAACGATTTTCGCGGTAAATATCCCAAACGGTGTTTTCCTCTATGCCTCCTTTTACATTGACATACAACTCATTAACATCCGTAAAATTCCATTTTGCCTGCAAGCGTGGCGATAGCAATACTCTGTCCCTTTGGTCGAATAGCAGGTCGATATTCACCCCTAATGAAGTTTTCCAATTTTCGCCTGTCCAATTTACGTAAGGAGCAACCTTGAAATGTGTAGAAGATTGTAAATCAGTATATTCATTATTTATGGATTGATACATCAATCGCCCGTCTATTCCACCAGTCAGGTCGGCTGCCAAATCGGTATTCACGTTTGCGTCGGCAGCCAAGATTCCTGCACGCATCCCCTTATTCGGTACGAGCGAAAGCGGTGTTGAGCCAATGTCGTTTACCCCATAACGATACCCTGCGGAAGCGAAGGAAATAGCCCCCTTGTAACGGAGTGCGGCATCCTCGCTGTTTTGCACTCCGAGCTGCACCCCGAAGTGGGTAAACCTCTGTTTGTCCGACACATTGTAAGATGCGGATGACAATGGTAATCCCGTTGCGGGAAAGTAAGTGCCGTAGTAGTTGAAAGCCACCGTGTTATACACCACATCGGCCACAAGATTCACCGCCTCCAAACTGTGTTGCAATCGAGCTTGCAGAGCCATATCGCTCACTCTGCTTTGCACGTCATCGTGAAGTCCTACATCGGTGTAGTTTGGTTTGCCTTTTCTGCCGGTAAAGGCTCCCCACACATCCAATTTGGTTGTTTCGGTACGAACGAATTGATAACCTGCCTCACCTTCCAGAATGCGATGGCTTCCGAGTCGCAAGCCGGCATACCCTCTGTATTTATCAAAGTCGATGGCAGTGCCGTAGCGTCCTGCACCCACATCTGCCCACTGAAAGCGAAGTCCTCGCCCTGTGGTGAGCCAGTTTGCCAAAGTTGCATTCACCCGTTTCACTGTGGGCGAATACACCGCCGGCGGAACATCTATCTTGTTGGCATCTCGCAAAGTAGGCATAAACTCTCTGTCCACCGTTATTTGTCGGTGATACGCAGTGTCTTTCGAGGTAGCTTGTGCTTTTGCTACCGATGCAATTCCGGCAATCAGCATCACTGCTGCCGAAACATATATTTTCGTTTGGTTCATTGCTAAGTATTTTATCTATTTCGATTGATTCATATTTGACAAACGGGCGGCAATCATTTCGGCAATGTCCGCCTCTTTTCCCGTGTAACTATCTTTCAAACTTTCGAGATATTGCCTTGCCGAAAAATGGTCCCCCTTGCCGGCATAAGCATCTGCCAGCACCACAATGGCTCGTGCCATCCAGTATGCGTGCGGTGTTCCTTTTTCCATAAAGGCGTTTACTTGGGCTATCGCCTTGTCGTACGACTTCCAACTGAGGAATAAATTTGCCAGTTGGTATTGAGCCTCTGCACCGTATATGTAGCGAGGGTCGGTAGCGGCTGTTCGCAGGTCGGCAACCCCTTTGTCCACCTCTTTCAGCTTCAAATATGCCATTCCACGCAGATACAAAAGCTCCATTTTGATGTCGGGAGTGGTTTTGGCATCTACTAACATAAACGACGCCCATTCTACAACTTCCTGATATTTAGATAGTTGCCAAGCCGTTCGGGCAATCCCTAAATGAGCTTTTTGCTTGCTTGAAGCATCGGCAGCTGTGCGTTGCCAACGTTGATAATAGCGGTATGCCGCATCGTAATGCCCGGCAGTATATGATGCTTCCGCTACGACGCTCAAAGCCTGTTCGGTAAATCGTCCGTTGGGCAGAGTAGCTGCCTTTTCAAGATGGACAAGAGCTGTTTTCGTATCTTTCTTACCTTCAGCTATTACACCCATATAATAGTGAACATCAGCTATATAGCTTCCATTCGGATAGTTTTGTAAGTAGCGGGAAAAAGCATCGTTAGCCAATTGCTTTTGTCCCTTCATAAATACGTTTTCTGCCGCCTGAAAGGTGAGTGTGTCTTGCCGAGAAGAGCTCAGCTGCATCCCTTTACCCAGCGAATTAACAAATTGTGCATAGCTGTTCACGTCGTTTGCCTCCTTGTAGATGCTTTCCAGACTTTGAATAGCCGTGCGAGCTTCGTCGGTATCGGGATATTCCTTTGCCACACGCTGATAGGCGGCGATAGCTTTGGGCAAATTATTGATATTGTGATACATTTGCCCCAATTGTACTCCGGCTTTTTGAGCCGATGGTGTGTTGGAATAGCGTTCCATCAACGTTTCCAACACGGGGATGGCTTCCGTTTCGCGTTGGAGCATAGCCAACGCACGGCTCTTTTCGTACAAGGCCTCGTCCATATATGCCGAATGCGGAAACTTATTCATAAAGCCATCCAACGTGCTGATTTTCTGCGTGTAATTTCGCTGTAAACCTTGTACAAACGCCTGCTGAAAAGTAGCATAATCGGCTCCGGCGGTATTTTGGTTAGCTGCACGAGTATAATAGTTGCTGGCTTCGGTGTAATTGCGAGCGAACAGATGGGTATCGCCAATCCTATTCAAAGCATCGCCATAAGTAGCTGATATTTTGTTGGTTTCATTATCTAAATATTTGCCGAAAGCCACATTTGCCTGATTGTAGCTGTGTTGCTTAAAAAATGCGTAACCCAAATTGTAGTATGCCAACGGCAAATTTTCATCCGAAGGCTGTGCCTGAAAAATAAAATTCTGATAATTCTGCATAGCGGTAGCATAATTCCCCAGCTTGTAGAACGATTCGCCTCTCCAGAAAAAGGCTTGTCTGCGAGCAGAAGAGCTGTAATTGCCCATCTCCACCGTTTGGTCGAAACGGCGAATGGCATCGTCCGTATCGCCATCTATGTAGTGCTGAATACCCTGCTGTAACAAAATCATCTGCTTAGCTTCCAGAATTTTAACATCGGGACGAGGCATAGCATCGATAGCTGCCAGTGCCGCCGGAAAATTTTTGGTGGCAAGCAACGTAGCCGCCAACATTTCGTTCACTTGTGGAGCATAAGTGGAGTTGGGATACATTTGCAAAAAACGTTGAAGTACGTTCACCGATTGGTCAAATGCCGTTTGCGACGAACGGTTGAGCAACACAGCGTAGTTGTACGTTGCCTGCTCGGCTATGGTAGCATTGTATTCCATTTTAGAAGCCGCTTGGAACGCGAGCAAGGCTCCCGAAACATCGTTCAACTGTTGTCGGGCAAGCCCCAGTTGCATAAATGCCTCTTGCCCCACCACATCGGCATACGAGGTGGCTTGCTTCAAGGCTTCCACAGCCTGCTCGGGACGTTTCAGGTTAATGTAAGCACAGCCCAACAGCAACATATCCTCGCGGAAAGGATTAGCATTCAAGCGGATATACTGCTCATAACGAGCTATGGACTCACTGAAATTGCCCTGCCGAAAATAGCTGTTGCCCAAGATGCGATATACTTCGGGTAAATAATTGCTGTGCGGATAATATTTCAAAAAATCTTCGCCACGCTTTACTGCATCCTTCGTATTTTCTTGATTGAAAGCTGTTTGCGTCAAAAAAAACAGAGAAGGTTCACGATACTTCGCGTTGCTTTGCAGGCGTTCAAAAGCAGGTGTGGATTCGGCAAAACGCCCCGCCTGAAAGTCGATGTACGCTTTGTAATACAACGCATCCGTGCCGTACTTTTTGCTTCCGGCAGCAAGTTTGCTCCACAAACGATAGGCATCGTCGCTCCGTTTTTGTTTCATCAGAGCGTAAGCGTATCGAAAATCATAATCCCCTCGTTGCTCAACGGTGAGCCTGCTTGCATCCGTTTGTTCAAACCACATCACGGCTTTGCCCCACTCGCCGTTGTCGTAATGGCAACTTGCCACCAAAAACGACACTTCCGCACGGCGATAAGTAGCCGGATACTCTTCCAAAAAGTCCATCAATTGCACCAATGCCTTGTTATCACCCCGATAGAAGTGCGAACTAACTATCATATAATCAACCTCCTCGCTCAGAGAAGTGTCTTTGCACTGCTTGCGAAACTCTGTCAATCGATGCAAGGCACCCAAATAGTTTTTATCCTGAAACATCTCTGTACCCTGTTTCAAAAGCGAGCGGGGATGTTCGCTTTGCACAGACTTTTGTGCCGATACCGTGCCTATCTGCAAGCTCCCAACTAAACCGAGGGCAAGGAGAGCTTTCTCCATATTTTTTTTCGTAACTCTACTCATATTCAAAAAAAACTGATATTATTCATCTTTTTACGTTGTTTTACCGTCCGAATGTTGTTCCACAGACATCTGTTGCAGCAGTGCTATTGCCTTTCGGATGGATGCCAGCCCAAAATCGTTGGGGCTTAGACGCTGCCAAGGCACAAACTTCAGCTCTGCCACATCGTCCTCCGCTTGCGGGCAAGCACCCTGCTCTACGCTGCACTCGAAAAACATATCCACCGTGTGCACCTCAAAGTTAGAATACACATAGCGGTTGGGCAACGAAAACAGATACCGCAAGTTCGTTACCGTGAGTCCTGTTTCTTCTTTCACCTCACGCACAGCGGCTTGCTCTGCCGTTTCGTCCAAATCCACGAAACCGCCCGGCAGGTCCAACGTGCCCTTTGCAGGCTCGTAGGCACGAGTTGCCACCAACACTTCGTTTGCCGCATTGCGAATAATCACCGCCACTGCCGACGACGAATTGAAGTAGTAAATAAATCCGCACTGCGGACATTTTTTCGATTTGAAATTGTTCTCCTCAAAACCCGAAGCTCCACACTTGGGGCAATATTTGAACGATGCCAACGGATGCATAAATCTTTTGTATTTTGTTATCTGCCACAAAGGTAGCATCTTTTGCGAAGTGGTTTTAACCCTGCGAAAAGAAAATAACGCTCTTTTTTCCTTTGGGAGCGGATAGAGACGTTATTGCCTTCTATTTTTTGGGAAAGTAAGACAAAACACACACTCCCCCGCACTACTCATCACGAGCAGATGCGGGGGAGCATTTTTTTCACCCTTTTCTATTTTTCAAACGTGGGGTATCGCCACAGTAAAACAATACCCTGACCTCAGCCCCCTGCGGGAAACGGGCAATGCAAAAACGCAGGAGGAAGAGGATTTTATGCTTTAGTCAACTGTAAAAAGGCGGATGGGATACTTATCATTAGGGTC
>JBHBVA010000038.1:0-8902 GCA_041793355.1 Bacteroidota bacterium
AACTATTGCTTACTGCACCCCAAGCAAATAGCAAAGCAGGAGCGTCAGTCGCAAATGTACAGCCAAATAGAACGGTAATTAACTGTTTATCAAATTATTGTAAACGTGCATCAACTGTCGGGCAATAGCTTCGTCGGAAAAACGTTGCACGTATATCTTTCCTTTTTCACGCATCGTTTGGGTAAGATGCGGATTGCTCCACAAGCGGTCAATTTCTGCAGCAAGTTGCTCTGCATCATCCGGATTTACATACACGGAATGCTCTCCGCCTGCCTCTTCAAGGCACGAACCCGTTGCCGCAATTACAGGCGTTCCTGCCGACAGTGCCTCGATAATCGGGATGCCAAACCCCTCAAAATAAGAAGGATATACAAATATGTCTGCCATTGCATATAGTGCAGGTAAATCGTCAAATGGCACATTATTAAGCAGTTGTATCCGTTTCTGTAAATTGTGCTGAGCGATCAATGCCTCCACCTCCGCTTGATACGGGGTACATTTACCCACTGCCACCAACTTTACATCGGCAGGTAAATACTTCATAGCCTGCACTATCAATTTTAAATTTTTGCGAGGTTCAATCGTCCCCACGTATAACAAAAAGCGTTCCGGTAACCGATAGCGAGCTTGTACATCCTTTCTCTTATCGGCAGAAACAGCATCCGAAAAGTTGGGATGACAGCCCTGATATACCACCTCAATCTTTTGGCTGTCAGTACCAAAGTAGTGAATAATATCCCGTTTTGTACATTCGCTGATGGCGATTATTTTGTCTGCCTTATGGCAAGCATAACGAAATTTTTGGGTATAAATCCAACGGTCCCAAGGCTTGTAATAGCCGGGATAACGCAGAAAAATTAAATCGTGAATGGTTACAACAATCTTATTATCAGCACTTTTTATACCGATAGGGATTTCTCCACTCAGCCCGTGAAACAACGATGGAGCTAATTCTTGCACATCGGCACGTACATTCCACACTCGCCATATCGACGAAAACCATCTGTGTAACAAGCCTTTGGGATAATGAAAAAATACATTGGGCAACTGCCTTAATGTTTGTAAACGAACATTATCCTTTCGTTTGGGGGCAAAAAGATGATATTCGTTTTCGGGGAAATATTTCGCCAATATCTCCACTACGTACCGACTGTAATTGCCCAAGCCCGTGTTATTTTGCACGGCTCGTTTTCCGTCGTAAGCTATTTTCATCCTTTGTAGCAACAAATGGTAAATAAACAACTGTCCCTAACCTTTTCCGCTCCGCCGTCGCGACTGCACACCCAAATAGCCTCCGTGATGGCGTTTGGCATACTCCTCCATCGTAAAGCCTATGCGTTTCATTGTTCCCACCACCAAAATATCGCCTATCACGGTCATCACCGTAGTGGAAGTAGTGGGCGACATTCCCAAGGCACACACCTCGTCGGGCGAACCGGTAAGCAAACAAGCATCGGCCTCAGCAGCCAATAGGCTATCGGCATTGCCCGTGATAACGATAAACCGAATGGTTGGGATAAGCTGACGTGCCAAGTCCAATAGCTCGATAATCTCTCTCGTACGTCCAGAGTTAGAAATCACAAGCATCACATCATTTTGTTGCAGTACGCCCAAATCGCCGTGCTGTGCTTCGCTGGGATGCAAAAATACCGCCGGGGTGCCTGTGGAGCTAAATGTGGTAGCAATATTTTGAGCTATTTGCCCGGCTTTGCCCATTCCGGAGGTTACCACCTTACCTTTACAGGTATGCACCTGCCTAACTATCAGTTCGATAGCTTTTTCGTATTGGTTGGTAATGGGGATATTCAGCACGGCTTCGGCTTCGGCCTGCAAAAGTTTTTTTATACTCTCGTTGTCCATTCTCACGTTTTCGTTTTCCCTTTCGGATAAATACAAAAAGAGGATGCCCCCTTCGCCCTGTCAACCATTGTTGTGAGCGGTAAGGGCATCTCTGCTATTTTACCACGCTTAAAGTATCGTTTAATTTACCTTAAACTTGTAAGAAACCTTGCTTAGTTCCTCGTTGGCTTTCACTATTTTGGCTTTCAAATCCTCTTTGTGTGTTGCCAACTTTTGCTGCAAAGCCACATCGCCCGTAGCAATCATTTGCAGAGCCAAGATAGCGGCATTTTGTGCGGCATTGATACCTACCGTTGCCACAGGAATGCCGGGAGGCATCTGTACGATGGCGAGCAAAGCATCCAAGCCGTCTAAACCGGCATCGATAGGTACGCCAATTACGGGCAAAGTAGTCATCGAGGCAATTACACCGGGCAGATGAGCAGCCATTCCGGCAGCAGCTATTATCACTTTAATGCCCCGCTGTTGAGCATTCTTTGCAAACTGCTCCACCTGTTCGGGGGTGCGGTGTGCCGACAGTGCATTCATCTCGAAAGGCACCTCCATTTCGTCCAAAAATTTGGCGGCTTTTTCCATAATGGGCAAGTCGGAAGTGCTACCCATAATGATACTTACAACCGGTGTCATATTCATCGCTGTGTGTTGTGTGTCAGTTAGTTATTATTTACCGATGATGGTGCGGTATTCGGCCGTATTCAGCAAGCTGTCCAGCTCGGCTGCGTCGCTTATTTTCACCTTTATAATCCAGCCTTCTCCGTAAGGGTCTTGATTCACAAGCTCCGGAGCATCGTTCAACGCTTCGTTAAACTCAATCACCTCACCCGAAAGTGGTTGAAACAAATCCGAAACGGTTTTTACGGCTTCGATGCTACCGAACACCTCTTCCTTAGCGATGGTTTCGCCTACGCAATCAACGTCCACATACACAATTTCGCCCAACTCACTTTGAGCGTAGTCGGTAATACCTACTGTGGCAATATCGCCCTCAACACTTACCCACTCGTGGTCTTTGGTGTACTTCAAATTTTCTGGAAAATTCATAATTTCTTTATTTATAAATTTAAGTTGTTTTTTACTCGTCATTTTACCCGCCCGAACAAAAAAATAGCTTCTGCGAAAAAGGGTAAAACTCATTGGCAAAGATACGTTTAGTTGGTCAATCTACCAAACGCAAACCACTACAAAGTGGCTTTCCCACTCTCGAAAAGTTATTTACCACCCAAGCAACAGTATGTAAAGCATCGCAAAGGATACGCTTGCCAACAACGTAAATGGCAGAAAAATATGCCACAATTGCCGTTCGCTGTACTTCAATTGCAACGACCCTACAATGCCTACCAACAGAAAAATACCGCCAATAGCAACAGAGATATTGGAGAAGCTCACCGCAAGGCTCTGATAAACCACTATGCCCAGCAAAACACCCAAGGCCGCCGATGAGCTGACATTACTCACAATTCGCATTAAGGAAATGATTACCAA
Organism: Bacteroidota bacterium; assembly: GCA_041793355.1. GTDB lineage: Bacteria > Bacteroidota > Bacteroidia > Bacteroidales > Dysgonomonadaceae > UBA1309. The sequence goes on from JBHBVA010000038.1 coordinate 3,343, forward strand.
ACAGATAATACACACATATAGCATCGTTTTGTACCACAACGGTATGCCTCGCAAATAGAAATATAACACTGCCCACGATGCTACGGCACTAATTAGGTAGCTCAACACCTCTCTGCCACGCTGTGCTACAAGATTGTTTGTGTTCCGTTGCTTCGACGTGAGTAATCCTGCCAAAAGCTCCGGCAAAACTACCGATACCAAAAAGAGAGTTGCCACCCAAACAGCACCTTGAGTAGGGACAACAAACTTCATCTTGACAAGTATCAGTGTAATGGCGAAAACACCGATTACCAGCAACAACGGAGAGGTAAAACTCTCCATAAAACGCATAAAATTCTTCATAAAACGTGCATTGGGACAGAAAAATACGATGCCTTCATATCACAACTTTTTTCGCAAGCGTGCCACCGGTATGTTCATCTGCTCACGATATTTGGCTATCGTGCGACGAGCTATCAAATACCCCTTTTCGTTGAGTATGACCATCAGCTTGTCGTCGGTCAGCGGATTGCGAGGGTCCTCCTCGTCGATTGACTGCTTCAGTATAATTTTTATTTCGCGAGATGAAATTTCTTCACCGGCATCATTTTGCATCGATTCGGAGAAGAAGTATTTCAGAGCATACACTCCGTAGTTAGTTTGCACATACTTACTGCTGGTTACTCTCGATATGGTGGAAATATCGTATCCGGTGCGTTCGGCCACATCTTTCAGTATCATTGGACGAAGCATCATCTCGTCGCCGGTGAGAAAAAAATCGTACTGCAAGTCGATGATTGTCTGCATAGTACGTTGCAGAGTTTCCTGCCTTTGTCTGATGGCATCTATAAACCAACGGGCAGAATCGAGCTTCTGTTTCACAAACTCGATGGTATTTTTGGTATCGGATGACACGCTTTTTTTGTTTCCCGCATAACCTTTCAGCATTTCAGAATATTCTCTGCTAACCCTAAGTTCGGGAATATTTTTCTGGTTCATATTCAGATACACTTCGCCTCCGTAGCTCTCCACTATAAAGTCGGGGACAATTGTATTGAGTGTCGTAGCAATTGTATCTCCCCACGTGTTGCCCGGCTTGGGGTTTAGTGTGGTAATTTCGGCGATAGCATCTTTCAGGTCGTCTTCGGAAATTTCCAATTTACGGAGTATTTTGTCGAAATGCCTTTTGGAAAAATCATCGAAATGATGCTCTATGATGGCAATAGCCGTGCGTACGGCGATGTTCCGCTTCATCCGCCGGAGCTGCAACAACAAACACTCCTGTAAGTGGCGGGCACCCACCCCTGCCGGGTCGAAAGTCTGCACCAACGCCAAGATTTCTGCCAACTTGTCTTCGCTTACGTCCATATTTTGCTGAAAAAGCAAATCATCGGCAATGGTTGGTAGCGGACGCTCCAAATAACCGTTTTCGTCAATGTTACCGATGATGTATTGAGCTACAAGTTCATCACTATCCGTTAAGTCCAACATTGTCAGTTGGTTCAGCAGATGGTCGTGTAACGATTCGCCTCCGGCAAAAGGTATTTCCTCTCGTTGCTCATAAGTAGTGCGATTGCCATCGTTCAGTCGGTAATCGGGAATATCGTCTTCCGTCAGATAGTCGCCCAATACCAAGTCTTCTTGCGTAGTATCGGCACCCTCGTCCATCTGATTGATAGCATCCTCTTCGTTGGCGAAAAGCTCCTCCGCCCCCTCTTCCAATGCAGGATTATCCTCCAGCTCCTGCTTGATGCGGTCTTCTAATTCCACCACCGGCAGTTCTGTCAGTTTTATCACCTGCATTTGCAAAGGGGACAGCTTTTGCAGTTGCTTTTGTTGCAGTTGTTGCTTAATTGCCATTCCGTTTTTTTTAACGCTTATATTTTATTCCCGAAAGACTATTATTCTTTTACTCCTCCCCCGGTTAAAGGGCAACATATACAACTTTTTTCGTTTCAAAAAACTCTTCCGAAAAATAGTCGCTCAGCTCCGAAACCTCCACCAAACGCTTGAAAGGCATCACCTCTTTTTGTAACTCTCCGCCTTTCAGACAAATAAGCCCATTGGGAGTAGCGTTTCGGCACTCGGTAGCGATGTTTTTCCGACACAGCTTCACCAAGTCGGTCAAGGGCATCACTGCACGACTCACCACGTAGTCGAATTTACCTTTTTCCTCCTCTGCACGGGCGTGCCGAAACCGTACATTTTGCAACCCAATGGCAGTAGCCACCTCTTGAGCCACACGCACCTTTTTCCCTATGCTATCCAATAGCAAAAACTCGCATTCGGGATACAAAATTGCCAACGGAATACCGGGAAAACCTCCTCCCGTGCCAATATCCAACACCTGAGTACCGGAACGAAAATGATATGCCTTAGCAATACCCAACGAGTGCAGGATATGCCGTTCGTACAAGTTTTCAATATCCTTGCGGGAGATAACATTTATTTTTGCATTCCAGTCGGTGTACAGGTCGTACAGTTTTGCAAACTGCTCTTTTTGCACCTCCGTTAAGTCCGGAAAATATTTCAGAATGATTTCCATAGCAAATACAAATATCGTAAATTACTGTTTTACAAACAATTGCAACACCGAATCGGGCTTCAGAATATCTACCAATTCGCTAAACGTCAATCGGATGCGTATTTCGCCCAGCGAAAAGGAAGATGCTTCACCTCTGTTGTAAACAAACACAATGCCATCGGCATCTATCCAAAAGTTGCCGTTAGCCGAAATTTCGTCGATGCCAAAGTAGCCCATATCCTCCAAATCCGATATATTCTCCACCTTATTCATTTTCAAAAGTTTATCTATGAGAATAGGACGAAGCAAACGGTCGTAATCGGGCAGAAAAATATCCTCCTCAGTCAGTCGGTTTCCGGTTTTCAGGTCCACCACGTAGTTACGAAAAGAGGTGAAAGAGTCTACCCCGCCTTTGTAATTTAGTTGCTCTACCTGAAACGACAGCAATCCCTTGCCTTTGTACACAATACGAGTGATAAGTGTTTCGTAATGAGAATAATAGTCGGTTGCCACATCTTCATCGGAAGCATACAATTTGGCATCAATGTAAAATAGCTTTGCATTTTCGCGGTAGGCATCCACATACTCGCGTGCATAGGCATCCAAAGCGTTTGATGGGAGCGAATCTGCATACACCTCACCAAAAGTGCTGCTAACGAACAGCGAACGCACCTTTGCCAATACCGTGTCGCTTGCCATATCCGACGGGAAAACAAACTTGACCTTTAAATTACAAGACGGCTGCGTGGAGTCGTTGTCCAAATGATAGTTTTGCGACAAGCTCAGCGAGTCGAACTCTACCGTAACATCTTCACTTTCAGAACTTCCGCCTCCGCAGGATACAATAAACAAAAGCATTGCCACAAAGGCAGTTAGTTGATAAAAAAATCGCATACAAAACAGTTTCGATTGAGTAGGCAAAGGTACATAATAATTCTTCAAAAACGAAGTTGCAAGCAAATCAATAAGTTTTAGGCAGAAAAGATTGGCGAATGCTTGGCTCGGCGGGATTTTTTTGTTCTTGATTACGTGCTTTTTGCGGATGTTATGCTTTCGGAAGAAAAACATCTGCAAATTTCCGCAATCGGCGGATTTTAGCTAAGTTTGCACTCCGAAAAAACGCAACAATTATTTTTTAGCAAAATGGAAATTACAGCAAGACTTATAGAGGTGCTACCCGTGCAAACAGGTCCCAGCCGCAATGGCGGAGAGTGGAAACGTCAGGACTTTGTGGTGGAAACCAACGACCAGTATCCGAAAAAAATATGCTTTACGGTGTGGGGCGACAAGGTGGATGCCTCCGTGTTGCAAGTGGGCAACATCCTCACCGTGTCGTTCGATGTGGAGAGTCGCGAATATCAAGGCAGATGGTACACCAGTGCCACAGCGTGGCGAGTGGTAGCTACGGGCGAGGGTGCACCTGCTGCGATGCCCGACACCGTCATTCCGCCTTTTGAGCCTCTGCCTGCGGACGAAAAAGACGACTTGCCTTTCTAGAAAAGTGCAAGCAATGAAAAGGATAAACTACATAACAACAGCAAAAGCGAGCTTATGCTTGCTGTTGCTGTTTTTGGTTTCGTGCAACACCACCCGCCACGTACCCGAAGGGCAATATCTGCTGGACGAGGTGGAGATAAAAACCACAGGCAAGGGAGTTGCCTCCGACGAGTTGCAGCTGTACATCAAGCAGTTGCCAAACTCATCGTTGCCCATGCTGGGGAAATTGCGGCTAAAGAGCTACAACGTTGCACTGATGCGAAAACTGTTTCCCCGATTTGTGGAAAAGCCGGTGATTTTCAGTGGAAAATCGGCGGCAGCATCTGCCAAGCAGCTGGAATTGGAGGTTTCCAATCAGGGTTTTCTGCAAGCCAAAGTGGACACGATGGTTATCCGAAAAGGAAAAAAAGCCAAAGTGCGTTACCTCATCCACCCGGATACACTTTACCGCATCCGCTCGTACAATGTGCAAATTGGCGACAGCACCATTCTGCAAATGTATCACCGCATAGGCAAGCAGTTTTCGGCAAAGGAGGGCAAACCTTTCAGTCTGAAGAATTTGGATGCGGACAAAGCCACCTTCACCCAATTTCTCCGCAATCAAGGGTATTACAATTTCAGTAAAGATAATTTTTACTACCGGGCCGATACCACCGTGGGCAGGCGGGGCGTAGATGTTACACTGGTGCTTCGTCCCGTGTTCGACAGTTTGGGCTATCGCCGCTACAAGATAGGGAAAGTGTCTGTTCTGTCGGGGTACGATTCGTCCGACGAGCTTGCTCAAGAGGTATTCCGCAAACTCGATACCGTCCGCTACAAAGGTGTGGATATGCTGTATGGCAGGGACCACTTTTTGAAGCCCTTTACACTTTACAAAAACAATTTTATCCGTCCCGGCAGATGGTATGCCGACTACTTGGGAAGTATCACGCAATCCTCTTTCGGCGGATTGGGAGCCGTGAAGCAAACGTATATCGCTTTCACCGAAACGGTGGAACGCGACAGTGCCTTTTTGGATGCCCAAATTACCCTACCACGTGCCAACGACCATTGGTGGCAAACCGAAATTGGCGGTACCAACACGGCGGGCGACTTGGGCATAGCCGGTAGCATCGGTTATCGCAATCAGAACCTTTTCAACGGAGCCGAGGAGCTGTCCGTAAAGCTGAAAGGTGCTTACGAGTTTGTACGCAGTGGGGATGCCTCCGATGGGTCTGCCCAAAACTACTACGAATACGGAGCGGAAACAACGCTCACTTTTCCGCATATCTTGTTCCCTTTTTTGCCCGACCGCATCAAAGAAAAACCACTTGCAAGCACTCAGTTCGGCATCGGGGTTACTCGCCAGCAACGTCCCGAATACGAACGCCAATTTTTTAACGCAAGTGTTCGGTATAAGTGGACAGAGTTTGTAAAAGGGCTGACGCATAGCTTGGATGTGTTGGACGTAAACTACGTGCAAATGCCTTGGGTTTCCGACGACTTTCGCCTCAATTATTTAGAAAACAGTCGCTATCCGCTACTGAAGTACAGCTACGAAAATCAGCTGATTGCACGCAC
>JBHBVA010000039.1:0-4133 GCA_041793355.1 Bacteroidota bacterium
AGGTTGTTATTGGCGTTTTGGAGCAACAAGCACTGCACCTAAACAGAGCTTTTGTGAAGCATCAGAAGCTGAGGCAACCTTACGTGTATTTGAAGTGGGCACAAACTCGTGATGGCTTTATCGACAAGAAACGAACGGTTTCCGAGCAAGGTGCATCAACACCCATATCGTCTGATTTTCGCAAAGTGGAGGTGCATAAATTACGTGCCGAAACGATGGCAATAATGGTGGGTACTAACACAGCCATAGCTGACAATCCGCAATTGACCACTCGCTTGTGGCACGGAAAAAATCCCATTCGGATAGTTTTGGATAAAAACAGACGCATCCCCGACAGTTGTCAATTATTCGACCATTCGGCACGCACTATCATTTATGCCCAATCTGTTGAAAAAGAGGTTCTTTCGGGGAATAATTTGTTTGTTCCTGTTTCTTTTGATGAGAATTTGTTGGTGAATATCTTGGACGATTTAGGGCGGCGAAATATCAATTCGCTTTTGGTAGAAGGCGGAGCGCAGCTCCTGCAAAGTTTCATCGACCAACAATTGTGGGATGAGGCCTGCGTGGAGGTGGCCAATGTAGAATTTAAAGATGGAGTAAAAGCTCCCCACATACAAGGTGAACTTAAAGAAAATCAGGTAGATACATATTCTTCTGTGCTGCATTATCTGCCGCATGTGGCGAGTATTTAATTATATTTATGGGCAAGGTTGGTGATACACGCAAAAATCTTGCTACTTTTGTGGGTTCGTTTGGCAACCTCCGCAGAGTGAGACCGTTGCACGGGTTCCAAAATGACAAGTGCAGCTTGTTATTATACAATAGCCTCAAAGCGGAAAAATTAGAGGGATGTAAATACTTTAAGCCGGCGAACAACGTTACAAGAGGGATGAGAAGAGTAATGATGAAACGAATACATAGTATCGCAATATATCTGACAATAGCCCTTGTAACGCTCTGTGGTAGAGTGCGTGTGGTGGCACAAGAATATAAGTACGAAGTGGGAGCAATGCTTGGAGCCAGTGCTTATATGGGGGATGTCAATCGTACCAATCCGTTGAAGCGTCCGCATCCGTCGGCTGGTGTGCTGGTACGTCAGAATAGGGATTTTCGCTGGGCATGGCGTGGCAATTTGGCTTTCGGACGAGTGTCGGGGCAGGTTGGAGCCGATGGCAACGTTTTTCCGACCGGTATTCATCCGGATTTTTATCGTTCGTTTGCCCAGATGGAAGGGTTGTTAGAATTCAACTTTTTGAATTACAGCGACAAGTACGGATACTTGAACACGAAACCCTATACGCCTTACATTTTTGCAGGGTTGGGCACAACAATGGCGTTAGGAGGCAACTCAAAGTTGATGATGCACATTCCCGTGGGGGTAGGCTTTAAATATAAGTGGCGAGAACGGTGGAACGTAGGGGCGGAGTTTTCGATTCGCAAGTTGATGAGCGACGACTTTGATGTATTGGGAGCAACCGATCCCTCGCTGAGTGCCCCTTACGGAATACAAAGTTCTGCCTTGAAAAACAAGGATTGGTACACGATGTTGATGTTTACCATATCGTGGGATTTTGGCATCCGCATCGACAGGTCGTGTTACAAGTAGCATGGTGATTAGGTGATAGCTTTTTTAAGTATTGCAAATCGAATATTTAACAGAAAATATAACTGAAAAATGTCAGTACTACAACAAATAGATATGAAGCGGATACCCCGACACGTTGCTATTATCATGGATGGTAATGGTCGTTGGGCAAAAGCTCATAACAAGGAACGCTCCGAAGGGCACCGAGAGGGCATTGTATCTGTGCGTGAGGTAATTGAAGCAGCCGATAAGCTGAAAATCGACTATCTGACACTTTACACATTTTCCACCGAAAACTGGAATCGTCCGCAGGAAGAGGTAGATACCCTAATGGCTCTGATGGTGTATGCCATTGCCCAAGAAACTCCCGATATGATTCGCAACAATATTCGCTTGCAGTCTATCGGCGACCTTAGTCGCTTGCCGGAAGAAACACGACGAGCATTTGAGCAGTGTATGGCCGACACGGCAGCTTGCACGGGGCTTACAATGGTGATTGCCGTAAGCTACTCTTCGCGTTGGGAACTTACCACTGCCGTACAAAACATCGTAAAGGACGTGCAGTTGGGAAAATTGACACAAGCAGAAGTAAACGAGAACGTAATAGACCGATATTTAAATACTTACGGAATGCCCGAACCCGATTTGCTGATACGCACCGGCGGTGAATATCGCATCAGTAACTACTTGTTGTGGCAGTTGGCTTACGCCGAATTTTACTTCACGGATGTGTTTTGGCCGGAGTTTAGGGGTGAGCAGTTTTACGAAGCTATCTTGGCATATCAAACTCGTGAGCGACGATTTGGCAAAACCAGCGAACAGGTAGCAAGTGAAAACTAATTAGAGGTTTTAATGAAATAGTTTGATTTTCAGATATAAAGAAACGATGATAAAGAAAGGTGTTTTAATGTTGCTATCGGTTTGTGCAAGTGCGTTGGCAATGGCACAAAGTGCAACCGATTCGACAAAAAACGATAACAAAAACGTACCGGAAATAACTTACAGTCTGTCGGCTCCGAAAAAATACGTGATTGCCGATATTAAAATCAGCGGGCTAATCAATTCCTCCTACGACGATTACGTGCTGATTAACTATTCACGATTGGCTGTGGGCGATACCATCGAGGTGCCGGGCAAAGAGATTACCACTGCCGTAAAACAGTTTTTGAAACAAGGATTATTTGCCGACGTAGCGATTCTTGCAACCAAAATGGAGGGCGACAAAGTGTGGCTCGAGTTCAAATTGAGGGATAATCCTCGTATTACGGATATTCGCTATTCGGGAATGAAGAAAAGCGAACGCGAGGAAGTGCAAGAGAAAATAGGTATGATGAAAGGCGGACAAATAACGCAAAGTCGCATCGACCGTGCCGAAAATGTGGTGAAACGCTATTTTGAAGGGAAGGGATTTAACAAAGTGGACGTGCGATTGACGCAAACGCCTGACCCCGAAAAACTTAATTTCGTCTATCTGAATGTGGATGTGGATAAAAACGAAAAAGTGAAGGTGAACAACATCCTTTTTCAAGGAAACAGCGAAGTGTCTGCTTCCACTCTGGAGCGTGCAATGAAAAAAACACGACACAAAAGCAATTTTCAAGCAAAACTCCGAAATTTCCTACGTTCCACAAACTATGTGCCAACAGGTTACGAAGAGGATAAGGAGGCCATCATTGCCAAATATAATGAAAAAGGCTACCGTGATGCCGAAATAGTGTGGGACACGGTGTATAGCGTATCTCCCAAGAAAGTAAACATCGAAATTAAAGTGGATGAAGGCAAGCGATACTTTATCCGCAATATCAACTGGGTGGGTAATACCAAATTTAGTTCGGAGGCATTGCAGGCCGTGTTGGATATGAAAAAAGGTGATGTGTACGACCAAACCAAGCTCAACAAGCGTCTTACAAGTGATGACGATGCGGTGGGCAATACTTTCTATTACAATCAGGGCTATATTTTCTATCAAGCAGAACCGATAGAAGTAAGCATACAAAACGATTCGGTAGATTTGGAAATCCGTATTGTGGAGGGTGTGCAGGCAACTATCAATAAAATCAACATATCGGGCAACGACCGTGTGTACGAAGACGTTATCCGTAGGGAACTACGCACAAAGCCCGGAATGCTGTTTAGCCGCGAGGATTTGATACGCTCGCTACGAGAGTTGGCTCAAACCGGACATTTCGACCCCGAAAATTTGCAGCCCGAACCTCAGCCCGACTACGAGACCGGAACAGTGGACATTAATTTCCCTCTTACATCGAAAGCCAACGACCAAATAGAGCTTTCTGCCGGATGGGGACAAACGGGTATTATCGGACGTGCAAGTTTGAAGTTTACTAACTTTTCTATCAAGAACTTGTTCAATCGCTCCAATTCAAGAGGGCTTATTCCGCAAGGAGACGGGCAAACCCTATCCGTGAGCGGACAAACGAACGGACGTTATTATCAATCGTATTCTATCTCGTTTACCGACCCTTGGTTTGGTGGCAAGGGTCCCAATATGCTGGCGGTAGGATCCTATTTTTCTCGCCAAACGGATATG
>JBHBVA010000040.1:0-4514 GCA_041793355.1 Bacteroidota bacterium
TGTTTGTCAATAGTATAGTGGGTGGAGCCATTGATGCTCGCTTTATGCCCGCTATTGTGAAGGGTATTATGGCTCGTTTGGAGCAAGGTCCGCTTACGGGTTCGTATGCCCGCGATGTGCGAGTGGTGGTTTACGACGGAAAGATGCACTCCGTGGATTCCAACGAAATTTCGTTTATGTTGGCCGGACGTAATGCCTTTAGTGAAGCCTTTAAGCAAGCTGCTCCCAAAATATTGGAGCCGATATACGATGTAGAGGTTTCGGTACCAAGCGATAAGCTGGGCGATGTAATGAGCGATATGCAAGGACGTAGAGCCTTGATAATGGGAATGGAGAGCGATAAAGGCTTAGAACGTTTGCAAGCCAAAGTTCCGTTGAAAGAAATGTCTAATTATGCTATTTCTCTCAGTTCGATAAGTGGAGGACGTGCCACTTTCTCGATGAAATTTGCCGGTTATGAATTGGTACCTTCCGATGTGCAAGAAAAATTGTTGAAAGAATACGAGGCTCAACATCAGACTGAAGACTAAGTTTTTTCATAATTATTTGATAACGAATGAGGAAGCCGTTTTGTATAGAAAGCAGAACGGCTTCTTTTTATCCGTAAGCCACAGAATATTTCTATCTTTGCCGATATATTTTTTGCAATAAATAAGAATGCGTACGATATTGATAAAAGAGGTTAAAGATATTATATATTCCCCGCAAGGGTGGTTTTTTATTGTTGCGTCAATGTCCATTTTGGGGTTGCTCACGTGGATTTTACCAGGTAGCTTCAATCTTGTAGATGCGGGCTATGCCACACTCTCCGACGTATTTAATTTGCTAACTTATATCTTTGCCACACTCACTCCGATACTTACAATGCGAGGTTTTTCTGATGAAAAGCGTCTGAAAACGTGGGAGTTATTAACCTCCCGCCCCATTTCGCTTTGGCAAGTGTACATAGGCAAGTTTTGTGCTATTTGGCTGTTTTTAGTAGGATGTATATTGCTTACAATCATATACTTAACATCAATCTGTCTGTTTAGTGTAAATGGTTTGGATTGGGGGCAGATAGTAGTTGCCTATTGGGGCGAAGTAATGCTATCGGCTGTGTTTGTAGCTGTCGGTTTGTTCGCTTCATCTCACCATCGTTATTCGGTTGTTGCTTTTGCCGAGGCAATGCTTCTTAATCTCACTATTTTGATAGGATTCAACTGGATGTCAGAGCTTTTTCAGCAGGGGGTATTGCAAACCTATGTGGAAGAGTTAGGCTTGCTTAGGCACTTTCAGGAGGCAAACAGGGGTATGTTTACCCTTAAATCTGTTTGTGTGTTTGGAGCATATTTGGCCGTTTTTTCAACGGCGACACTTTATATTCTTTCTTCCTCAAAAAAAATACAACAAAAATGGATGTTCGGAGTTTGCCTTTCGCTTTTGGTGTTGCTTACAAGTGGCTGGAGTTCTTCATTCCGGATAGATTGCACCGCCGATAAGCGTTTTTCGCTTTCGCCTTACACATTGCAAGTACTTGAAAAATTGCACGTTCGGGAGAAAAAAATTACCGTTAATGTATATTTGGAGGGAGAGCTCAACAGAGGTTTTTTACGTTTGCGTGAGCAAATCGATTATTTATTGGCAGATGCCGGTAAGGTATCAAAGAATGTATTTTCTGTTCATTATATCAACGTTTTAAGTGCCTATCCATCTCCGAAAGAGGCTTATGTAGAGATGGATAAAAAAGGTATAAAAGCTACGGTTATCACTGCAAAAGACCGTCAGGAAAGAGTAACCAGGCAACTGATTTTCCCTTATATCGAACTCACGGATGGCAAAGATAGTGTCCGAATAAAAGTCTTGAAATCGGTTGCAGGGAATACCGCCGATGAAAATTTGTTGCTTTCGGCGGAAAATTTAGAGTTACAATTTGCTGATGCTTGTCGTCTGTTTGTTCCTGAAAGTGAACGACAAATAGCTTTTTTAGAAGGTAATGGAGAGCTACCACAACCGTACGTTTTGGAAGCTGAAGAGGAGCTGTCAAGGTATTTTAGCATCAGTCGGGGGCAGATAGGAGAGGATGCAAGCACTTTATTGCCTTTTGAGGTTGTGATTATAGCCGGCACACTGAAAGAATATTCTGATTATCAAAAATTTATACTTGACCAATATTTGATGCGTGGCGGTCGGGTTTTGTGGCTGTTGGATGGTGCTGTATTCAATGAACAGGTATTGTCGGCAACAGGAAAAAGTGCCATCCGTGCCAATAAAACAGGGTTGGACGATATGCTTTTTAACTACGGTGTCCGCATAAATGCCAATATTTTACAAGATAAGCAGTCGGCAAATATTACCCTAAAAGATGCAGACAATCAGACTGTTACTATTCCTTGGTATTTTTGTCCGCTATTGATTCCTTCACCGCAGCATCCGGTTACGCAAGGAATAGATTGGGTGAGAACACCTTATCCTTCGTCATTGGATGTAATTTCTCAACCCAATGTTAAAACAGATGTTTTGCTTACATCATCGTCTGCTACCCACGTTAGTAAACCTCTCGAAGAAGTTACTTTCTCTCCCCATATTGCCGAGAATGTGCCCGACTTTTTTAACCAGCCTTTCTGTATTACGGCGGTGGCTATGAGTGGGCGGTTTGTATCGGCTTTTCGCAATCGTATTGTTCCCGACACTTTTCAGAATGATAGTAAATCTTTTATGGAGAATAGTGTACCAACCAAAATGATTGTTGTTGGAGCTTCGTCAGTTATCCGCAACGAGTTAGCGGGAACAGGCGATGCTACTACGGTTTTGCCCTTGGGATTCGACCGAACTGCCAATATTCAATACGGTAATCGGGACTTTATTGTGAATGCGGTCAATTGGCTCGCCAATGATGATGAAAAATGGATGAATTTGCGGCTGAAAAGACAAATACTTCGTTTGCTGGACAAAGAAAAAATACATCGTTATGGGAATATGTATCTTTATACAAGTGCTTTATTACCAGTCCTTCTGGGTGTGATGTTCTTGGTTGTGATGAATACGATACGTATCTACCGAAACAAAAACAGATAAAACTTGTTTAACACAACGTTTATGGCTGGTATTTATATTCACGTTCCGTTTTGTAAAACAAGATGTATTTATTGCGATTTCTATTCCAATACAGGTAATAGGCATTCCGATTTTCTAACTGCTTTACACACAGAGATACAGTTGCGACAAAATTATTTGCAACAACAACCCATACAGACCATTTATTTTGGGGGAGGTACTCCATCGCAACTGTCAATCAAGGAATTACAACAAATCTTTGAATGCATTTATAAATATTTTGTAGTGCAAGATGGAGCGGAAGTTACCCTCGAAGCCAATCCGGATGATTTAAACAAAGCATACATCGATGGTCTTAAAAGTTTACCAATCAACAGATTAAGTGTCGGAGTGCAAACTTTTGACGACCAAACATTAAAGTTCCTCAAAAGACGACATTCGGGAAAGCAAGCAAGAGAAGCCATCCTTCAATGTCAAAGTGCTGGTTTTCAGAATATAAGTATCGACTTGATTTACGGACTTCCTTCTCGCACAGTAACTGATTTTGAAATAGATTTAAAGCATTTCCTTTCTTTGGATGTTCCTCACATTTCTGCCTATCATCTTATATATGAGCAAGGTACGCAGTTATTTAAGCTCCGAGAAAAGGGTGCTGTGCAAATGATTGATGACGAACAAAGTATTGAACAATTTTCTCTTCTTAGAAATATACTTCAAAATACCGGTTATGAACAATATGAGATTTCAAACTTTGCTCGCAACGAGCAATATTCCAGACATAATACAGCCTATTGGCAAGGCAAACATTATTTGGGGTTAGGGCCATCGGCACACTCTTTTGATGGGCATTCCCGTCAATGGAATATAGCTTCTCTTCACAAATATGCAGAAGCACTGCAAAATAAGAAGTTGGATGCAGAAATTGAAGTACAAACCATTGATATTCAGTATAACGAACTCGTTCTTACAGGGCTAAGAACAAAGTGGGGAATTAACTTACAAGACATTGCTCACAAGTTCGGAAACGAACGTAAACAGTTTTGTTTGAAGAATGCACAACCTCATTTGGCAAATGGTACACTCGTTTTAGAAAACGATACCTTAACACTATCCAAACAAGGTTTTTTTGTGTCAGATGGAATTATGAGCGATTTGATGTGGATATAAAAGCTGTTGTAATTTAGTGGGAAGGCTCTTCATCACGGTATTCCACAAAGTCAACATATTCCCCTTCTTCCTTAGAAAAAACTTTCTCTTGTGTCGCAGCTTGATGCTTATGAGAGTGTGTATTCCGATTGTTATCTCTTTGATTATAAGTATTTGAAGTATTACCAACAGTCTGTTTATATACCTTGCGGAGCTTCAAATAACCACGTACCAAGGGTATAGCAATATTGATAACTCCCATCAAAACAAAAGCGAACAGTAAGAAAAGTAAAATTTCCATAATCGTAAAATTTACAATTGAGTCTATTCTTTAA
>JBHBVA010000041.1:0-11119 GCA_041793355.1 Bacteroidota bacterium
AGTGCAATTCTATGCCCTTGTGGATTGGAATGCAACTACCGATTCGGACGGAAACATCTCCCTACACATCAAAAATTCAAAGTTGGAGCTTCAAAACAGTGCAGGTAGCGATGTAACTGCTACTGAGACGCTTCCCAAAGCGGGCGAACGTTGGTACATAGCAGGTATTGCAGGCGGTGGCGTGCTGGACGCAACCAATAGTAATGTGAATTTCGAATACAACCACTCGTTGGACGCATCGCTGGCTGCCAATCAGTTACGTGTGCCCATCGCCTTTGGTTGGACACCGTTTACCATTGCCAAACCCGTTAGCGAACGTGCTCCACAAATCGTGGTGCAATTCCAACCACAGGGAACATTGCTGAGCGTGTATATAAACAACAAAACAAATGTGAACCAAGTACCCTTACAAGCAGGTATTAAAGTAGTATCAAACGCTTTGTCTCAGGGCGGGGTATTCGATTACGCTCTGGAAGCTGACCGTGCTACTTATGCAACTGCCCCTAAGTGGACTTGGTGGACCGGAGGGGATGAAGGTATGCAAACCTTCAACGCCAGAGGAGTAAGAGTGGAAGCTAACACAGCCCAAAACGTGTATTTCTGGGCAATGCCACGCACCACCGTGCCGACCGAGGGATTCAGCACTTCTGTGGGGATAGGCGGTTATTCTTATTTTGCCGAAGGTTCGTCTTCCGAAAAGCCGGCAGCCACTACCAAAGCTTTCCAAACAGGAAAATCCTACAGCGTACAAGGAGTAGATGTGGGTAGAGCTTATATGCCCTACGAATATCTGACAGAATACAATGTGGCACCTGACGGAGCAAACTTTGTAACTACTCAAGCTAACGATGCGGGCGGATATTGGAACTGGGCAGACGCTGTAGCAAAATTTAAGAGCATCACCATTACTAATCAAAAGTATCATCTACCTACCCAAAACGAATGGAGAGGAATCATTCCGGTAGCCAATACACTATTCTTTCAAACTACAGGAACAACAAACAATCAAAGCGAATATGTAGTATCCGATGGTGTTTCCCGTTCGGAGACAGCCGACTACCTTAGTTTAGGGAACAATATTGGATACGCTATTCGTCATAAAAGCTCCTACGAAAAGAATGTTCGCTTAACGGCATATCGATACGAACATAAAGACAATCCGAATGGCGGAAAAATTCTGAAAATGACTTGTCGCTATCTCGGAAGCGGTAGTAGCACAACCATAAATGACATTGCTGACGAATCCTATTGGGCACAAAATACGGGTAATGACAAAGTGTTTGAATTTCCGTTAGCTGGTTTTTCAACTTACGGTGTAGGTTCTGAAGGGGCATATTGGTCTTCGAGTATAATTAGTAACACTTCTGTCAACGTTTGGAATTTCAGCATCACCGCCAATGGTCTGCGTCTGAATTCCACTCTAAATAAAGAACGTAAATGTGCAGTTCGCCTCTTCAAAGACGAATTGTAGAAGCTAAAAAATAATTCCTCCCTCCTGCGTTTTTGCATTGCCCGTTTCCCGCAGGGGATAGAGGTCAGGGTATTGTTTTACTGTGGCAATACCCCGCGTTTGAAAAATAGAAAAGGGTGAAAAAATGCTCCCCCGTACCGCTCGCGATGAGTAGTGCGGGGGAGATTATTTGATATAGTCTAAGCTAAAAAAAGTATCCCAACTAAACACTCAATGTTCAGTTGGGATACTTCTCGGTAATTTTTAGGTAAAAAGTTTCAGAATTGAAAAGATATGTTTTACTTAGGTGATACAAAGATATATTATAATTTTCATATATGCAAAATAAACAGAGCCTAATATAGTGCATTTTTATTAGCACAGCACGGCAACCAGTCATCTAAATAGCTTATAAACAAATAAATAGAACACTAAAAATAGTCTATAATTTTTTCAAAAAAAAATTGCTCACCTTCTATAAACACCTCATAATAAACAATTTGCTTCACAACAAAGCATTTATATTTGAATAAACAATTGCATTTATGCTAAAATTACCTATCTTTGCAACCGCAAATTTGGTTCGCCTATCGGCATTCGCCCGAAGGTGATGAAAAGGGAACTCGGTGTAAGTCCGAGACAGTACCCGCTACTGTAAGTCCCGCTCCCAACAGCACGGGAGCACCTGTGGTGCATTACTCAACATTGCCACTGCAAGAGGTTACTCGGACAAACGAGGCCGAACGTGGGAAGGCAGCACACCAAAACACAGGGAAGGGGCGAGTCAGGAGACCTGCCAAAGAATTGCGATTATAATTTTAGAAAGTGGGCATTCCCGGGATTTATTGGAATGCAAGTGCTTTTTTTGAAACAAAAGCCATTGGAACAGTTGCTGCAAGGCAAACGATGGAAGCTGACATGCGTGTTTTTTCGTTGCGAATGAACATTTGTCGGATGGTGGTTGCACACAACCATCGGGCACGGTGTGCGGATGCGTTTTTGTTTTGAGAGGAGCCAATTTAAGAAGGAAATACATACATTAATTTTCAAATAGTTACAATGAACAAAAAGTATTCTTTTTGGCTTGCCTCCACGTTGTTGGCGGCAGGGCTTTATGCTCAAAAACAGAGCGTCGGCGACAGTGTGTACTCTATTAAAGAAGTGGTGGTAACGGGCGAAGCCGCAACCAAAACCGTAACCACCAAATTGAGCGTTCCGTTGAGGTATTTGCCACTTTCGGTGTCGTCGGTGAGTGCTACTGCATTGGATTTGAGAGGTATTACCAACGTGCAGGATGCCGTGAGAATGGTGCCGGGGGCTACCATCCGCTCCACTTACGGAGCCTACCAGCAATTGCAAGTGCGAGGCTACGACTACATGCCTATTATGGTGGACGGAGTGAGAGATGAACGGACTTCCATCACCAACTCGGCTCCGATATCCGACTTGTCGAGCGTGGAAAGCATCGAGTTACTTAAAGGTCCGACCTCCGTATTGTACGGACACTCGGCTGTGGGCGGTATTTTGAACATTACTCGCAAGCAACCTTCTGCCGAACGGCTGTTGCGTGGGCTTGTAAGCTACGGCTCGTGGAACAACCGACGGGCAATGCTGGATGTGGGTGGCAAAGTGGCGGGCCCTGTAAACTTTCGCACGTCCGTAAATTGGCAAAAATCGAAAGGTTATCGCAACACCAACGACCGTCGTTTTTCGGGATATGCAGCCCTTAGTGCCAAATGGGGCAATCACGAGGCGGACCTACGCGGAGGGTTCAACCGCGATTGGTACGGCACGGAGATGGGATTGCCACCGTTGATGTCGAACGATATTTTCAGGGCGAGCGACTCTACATTATTCCTGAAAAAAGGGGAGTCGTTGCCCAACCTAAACCGCAAGGCTCGGTATAACAACGAATCGGACTTTATGATTCACAACGGCACAAATGCAATGCTTCGCTATGCGTGGCAGGCATCGCCATCGCTGAAAATCGAGAACCGATTGGCATACAATTACGACAATATCGATTATTTCAGCACAGAGGAAATGTCGTATCGCACCAGTACGTCTGCCATTTATCCGTATTTCTATCGTTCAGCAAAAGGCACTCGCACCTACATTGATGTGGATTCGGTACAACTGACCTACCCACTACGATTTGCCTACACAGTACACGTTATCAACGAACAATTGGAAGCATCAGGCAAACTAAAAATAGCTCCCAACGTGGTGTACAACTATCTGGCTGGTTACAACTTTGTGTCTTTCACCCGAGATACGTATCGTGGGTACAGCGGCGGTTGGAAGTTGGAACAACTAATTGACGGACCGGGACTTTACTCTACCATATCGGCATACAATCCTCAAAGTGCAGGGCCGATGGATTCCTATTTGGGTGCGGGAACGGCTACTCGCAATTACACGCACGGAGTGTATGCCCACAACTTGTTTGAGCTGGGCGACAAATGGCGTGTGATGCTTTCGGGACGTTTCGACACTTTCTTGTTCAAAACAGGAACCAAACGTTATGCCGAACGTAGTAAAGAGCGTTTGGATGTTACACAAATGGATGGCTTTAAGTATGCCGAGTCAAAAACTACGGCACTCACCTACCGTGCCGGAGCGGTGTATCTGCCCAATGCAAACACTTCGCTGTACGCATCGGTAGCCAACTTCTTTATGCCGTACCGCGACATAGCGGATACTACCACCATCATTTACATCGGTAGCGATGGCAAGCGTTTTACTCCTGCGGATGGCAACGTGTTTAAGCCTCAGACCGGGTTCCAAGTGGAAATGGGCGGACGTTATCAGGTGAACAATTTTATTCAGGCATCGGCAAGCGTATTCTACATCCGCCGAAACAACGAAAAACGAACACTCGCCACAAAGGTTACCGATACCGACAACAAACAAAAGAATGTGGTGGGCGTAGTAGGTTCTACCGAGTCGCAAGGTTTTGAACTGGAGCTGGATATTCGCCCCACCAACCAATGGCAAATAAACGTAGGCTACAGCCACACAGATGCTTACATCCGCAAAATAAGCCCCAATGCTTATTTGGGCAAGGATGCTCAAGAGGGAGTAGCACTAAACGGAGTGCCTAAGAAAACGATGTTTGCAATGGTGCGATATGCCTTCGACAGCGGAGTTTTGAAGAATACAAACGTATTTGCAACAGGTACTTACACCGACAAAATCCATCGCGATATGAGCCGCAGCCTCACTTATCCGTCCCTCTTTTTGATGGATATGGGAATAGCACACAAGCTCAACAAACACGTGGAGGTGCGGATGAATGTGAACAACGTGTTGAACCGCACGTACTTCAACCAATCGTTGGGTACGCAAATTTTTCCGGGACAACCTCGCAACTTCTTGTTCACAATGGTGTATTCACTGTAAACAGATATTGCACCGATGCTGAAGAAAACTATTTTTTGGCTACACAGATGGCTGGGCACCTTGCTCAGCCTTTTGTTCTTGATGTGGTTTCTCACAGGTTTCGTGATGCTGTACAAAGGTTTTCCACACATCACCACCCGGCAACAGTATGCCCAAATGGAAGTGTTGCCTGCGGATAGCTTGCATCACGCATACGAGCAAGTAAAACGGCAGTGCAACAACGCTACTCTGCAAGAAGTAACTTTGGGCAGGCACTGCGGACGCACGCACGTGCAAGCTACCATCGGTGGCGAACCACAACGATGGCAACTGCAAGACAGTACTTTGCAGACCTTGCCTACCCCCAACTATACTGAAATAGAGGCATTTGCCCGAACGTGGAGCAAACAACCTTTGCACCAAGTGGACACACTGTACGAATTGGAGCAATGGATTCCCTTTGGCAGATGGAAAAGCGAACTGCCTATTTATAAATTCTATTTTGAGGGAGGCGAACAGCTCTACATCTCATCCGCCACAGGCAACGCCTTGCAAATGACCGACAGCAACAGTCGCCTTTGGGCCTGGCTGGGTGCCATTCCGCACTGGATTTACTTTACACAGCTTCGGCAAGATGCGGAATTATGGAAAGGCGTTGTATTCTACATATCGGCATTGGGCGTACTAATGTGCATCACCGGCATTGTGGTAGGAATCCGCAGTATGTGGCTGGCTCGCAAAGCCAAGCACAAACGCTTTACACCATACAAAGGGGTAGCTTACCGCTGGCATCACATAGTGGGATTGCTTTGGGGATTACTGATTTTTACCTTTATTTTTAGTGGAATGATGAGTGTGGCAGAGATACCTCAATGGCTGGTGCCAACACACAAGCCCCAACTGAAAAGCTCCATCTATACACCCCAACGGATAGATACCCTGCAATACGTTGCTGCCCCATCGCAGATATTTGCACAACACACGCACGTAAAGCAAGTGCAATGGAGTAGCATAGGCGGCACTCCCGTGTACAAAGCCGTGATTGGCGACAGCCTTCACATTCTTGATGCGTCGAAAGCTAAACTCGAACCATTCAGGCTAACAGACGAGAATATCAGACACATCACGCAATCGGCTCATTACAAGATAGATACCTTGTACACATTCGATAAATACTACTTGGGTAAGCCGGAACGTTTTCCCTTGCCCGTCATCCGCGTTGCTCTGAACGATGCCGATGGCAGCTTGTACTACATCTCGCCTTCCACCGGGCAAACAATGTACTTCAACAACAACAGCAAAGCTCGTCATTGGAGCTATAAGGTGCTACACACCTTTGCCCTGCAACCACTTATGCAACATAATCTGCTACGGCTCATTCTGCTTTGGATAGCTCTGCTGGGTGGCACAGTGGTGTGTGCAACAGGCGTTTGGCTAAGCATACGCACCGTAAAACGGAAGTGGAAATGAGTGCTACTTTTCGTTAAAAAATGGATGCGTAGTTTCGGACAAAGCGAAAAACGTTTGCACAAACTTTCTGTTTGTGCAAACGTTTTCTTCTTTATCGGATGCCAATAGGGCGAACCGTTAGCAACAGATGCGGGCTATCAGGTTTCTGTCGCCTAAGGCATTATCCACACGAGCCACGTTTACCCAAAACTTGTTTTCCGCAACAAAGGGTAGCGGATAGGCAGCCTTCGAACGTGGGTAACTGTGTTTCCATTCGTCGGCAACTACCTCATATTCAGGGTGTGGTGCGTTAACCAATACGTTGTCTTCAAGGGTGTATGCTCCATTTTGCACCTCTTGTATTTCCTCTCGTATCTGTTTCATCGTGTCCACAAATCGGTTGAGTTCTGCAAGACTTTCGCTTTCGGTAGGCTCAATCATAAGCGTGCCGTGAATGGGGAACGACAAAGTGGGAGCGTGGTAACCATAGTCGATAAGGCGTTTGGCAATGTCTGTTTCGCTGATGCCTGTTTCGTGCTTGATGTTGCGACACTCAATGATGAGCTCGTGAGCCACACGTCCCTTAGCTCCTCGGAACAAAACATCATACGAGCCTTGTAGCGAGTCTGCCAGATAGTTGGCATTCAGTATGGCATTTTTGGTGGCATCCGCCAAGCCTTCTCCGCCCATCATTCGGATATATCCGTAGGTGATGGTGAGTATGCCTGCACTACCGAAAGGTGCCGACGATACGGAGTTTAGTGTGCTGCCATCCAAATATTTGTGATGAGGCAGATAAGGTATCAGGTGTTTTGCCACGCAAATAGGTCCTTCGCCCGGTCCTCCGCCACCGTGCGGAATGGCGAATGTTTTGTGCAGATTCAGGTGGCACACGTCCGCTCCGATGGTTCCGGGATGAGTTAGTCCCACTTGAGCATTCATATTTGCCCCGTCCATATACACTTGCCCGCCATTTTGGTGTACAACGTTCACGATTTCGCGGATTTCGGTGTCGAAAATACCGTTGGTAGATGGATAAGTTACCATCAAACACGACAAGTTTGTTTGATGTTCTACCGCTTTTTTGCGGAGGTCGTCCATTTTGATATTTCCGAACTCGTCGCACTCCACTACCACAATATCCAGTCCGGCTTGTGCTGCCGATGCCGGATTAGTGCCGTGTGCCGATGCCGGAATCAATACCACGTTGCGGTGTCCTTCGCCTTGTGCTTCTTGATAAGCCTTAATAGTCATCAAGCCGGCATATTCGCCTGCCGCCCCTGAGTTGGGTTGAAAACTTACGCCGGGCAAGCCGGTGATTTCGCCCAGATACGATGCCAGGTTGCTGATAAGTTGGCGATAACCTTGTACTTGATTTTCGGGAGCAAAAGGATGTACGTTTTGCAAACCGGTAAGTCCCAAAGGTAGTAGCTCGGAAGCTGCATTCAGCTTCATCGTACACGAGCCGAGCGGAATCATCGAGTGGGTGAGCGAAATATCGCGACGTTCCAGCTTTTTGATGTAACGCATCAGCTCCGTTTCGGTGTGATATTGGTTGAAAACAGGCTGTTGCAAATATTCACTGATGCGGAGCAGTGTAGGAGTAATGGCAACCGATTGACTTTCGCTTACAACGGCAGGAGAATCAAACTTGGCTGCTGAAGCAAAAACAGCGAGAATATCCTGCAAGCGTGTTTCGTTTATTGTTTCACCTATGCTGATGCCCACCTCTCCTGTTTCAAAATAACGGAAGTTGATGCTTCTTGCTTCCGCCACCCGGCGAACATCCTCTTGCGAGATGTGGGCAGGCAAAGCAATTTTCAGTGTGTCGAAGTATTGTTCGTTCAGTTGGCTGTATCCCCATTTTTGCAATTGTGTGGCAATGGTGGTAGCTGCCAAATGGATGCGTTCGGCTATTTGCTTTAGTCCTTTGCTTCCGTGATACACAGCGTAGAACGATGCCATCGTTGCCAACAATGCTTGGGCGGTGCAAATGTTGGATGTGGCTTTATCACGCTTGATGTGTTGCTCGCGGGTTTGCAGAGCCATTCGCAAGGCGGGTTTTCCGTAAGCATCTTGCGAAATGCCGATGATGCGGCCGGGAATGTTGCGTTTGTATTCGTCTTTTGTGGCAAAAAATCCGGCTGACGGTCCGCCGTAGAACATCGGCACGCCAAAACGTTGGCTACTGCCAAAGGCAATATCTGCACCCCACTCTCCCGGTGCTTTCAGCAGGAGGAGTGCCATCAAATCGGTTGCTACCGCCAATTTTATGTCAAGGCTTTTCGCTTGTTCGGCAAAGGTAGTGTAATCTTCTATTTTTCCGTTGGCATTAGGGTATTGCACCACCGCCCCGAAAAATCCGGCATCCAGTGTTGCGTTGCGGAAGTCGCCCACTACTACGTCAATGCCTTGCGGTTTCATCCGTGTATGTATCACTGCCAGCGTGTGCGGGAAAATATTGGTATCCACAAATACTTTGTTCGCACCATCTTTCACTTGCGAACGCGAACGGAGGTTGAACATCATCGTTACAGCTTCGGCGGCAGCGGTAGCCTCGTCCAGTAGCGAACAGTTGGATAGCGGCAGAGCCGTGAGTTCGCTCACCACCGTCTGAAAGTTGAGCAAAGCCTCCAATCGTCCTTGCGAAATTTCCGCTTGATAAGGCGTGTAAGAAGTGTACCAGACGGGATTTTCAAACACATTGCGATACACAGCGGCGGGGGTAATGGTTTCGTACCACCCCAATCCGATATAGTTGGCAAAAGTGCTATTTTGTGCTGCCAAGCTGTGGATATGTTCGGCATATTCCTGTTCCGACAGGGCTTGGGGTAGGTTCAACGGTGTTTGCAGGCGGATGTCCGCAGGGATAGTTTGGTCAATCAGCTCGTTTAGCGACGCAACGCCAATTTTTGAAAGCATTACTTTTTGGTCGGCTTCGCTTACGCCGATGTGGCGATTTTTGAATTGTTCTGTTTTCATATTCAATCAGGATTGTAAATTTTTATAGGTGGGAAAATAATTATCTATGCAAAAAATGGGTTGTGCTGCATCTCAAACCCGATGGTAGTGGCAGGGCCGTGTCCCGAATACACCACCGTTTCGGGTGGCAAAGTAAATAGTTTGGTGCGGATGGCATCCAATAGCTGTTGATGGTTTCCGCCCTCCAAATCGGTTCGTCCTATGCTTCCTCTAAACAAGGCATCGCCCACAAATATGCACCCTTGTTGGGCATTGTAAAAAGCGATGCTTCCGGGCGAATGTCCCGGAACTTCCAATATGTCAAGTGTTTGACTTCCGAACAGGATGCTATCCCCCTCGTGCAAATAGCGTCCGATGGTGGGAGGGGGTACTTCGCCCCGAAAGCCGAACATCTGCATCCGCTGGGCGAGACCATCCAACATAAACTCGTCCGCAGGATGTGCCTCTGTGCGAATGTCGTAGGTTTGTTCCACAAACGCCGAGCCGAAAATGTGGTCGAAATGCAGATGTGTGTTTATCAGATGTTTCACGGTGAGGTCGTGTCCGTCGATAAACTCGGCGAGCTGTGCTTTCTCGTCGGGGAAAAAGCATCCGGGGTCTATCACCACACACTCCCGGCTATCGTCGTAAAGCACGTAGGTATTTTCGCCTAAGGGGTTAAATTCAAATTGTTTTATTTGCATTGTTGCTTCATTATCAAATCGTTAAGTAGTATTTCGGGCAGAGAAATCTTTTTCCTCCGAAAAACTGCCTAAAGTTACGAACTTGATTGAAACAGCCAAATGTTTTGAGATATTATTTTTTCCGCTAGGGGCAAACAAATAAAAGCAACGTGTGCCGTATCCGAAAAGGTAGGGCACACGCTGACTTGAAAAAACGGTTGTGTTATTTAATATCCACCGTTACCTCTTTAGTTAAGGTAACAGTAGCAAGTTGTAGCACAATGGTGAATGTATGGCTTCCCTTTGTGTGAGGCAGGCGATGTAACTCTATCCGGTTTTCGTCGGTTCCGTACAATTTTAGCAGCAGCTTGTTGCTATAGGATGCTTGTTCCTGCAACGGCAATGCAAAACCTTTTTGCCAATTGTTGATGTACCCGCTTTGCAGAAAATCGAATACCGACCATCCTTGAATCGTGGCAACGGAGGATAAATCTGCACCCTTTGGTAAAGAATCGCTCCAATCCCTACTGCACGTAATTTTTACTGCCCTTAACGGCTCAGCCAGCACCACAACGGGAATGTTGGCAACCTTTCGGTTGAAATGTAGGTCGCCGTAGTGTGTCGCATACTTCAAATAGGTTTGTAAATCTGTACTCTTATCAATGTCTTTGCCTACAAAACGTAAGCGAAAAATCAGTGAAGTGTCCGTTTGCGAGGGGATGACTTCCACAGCCGAAGGCTCTCGATAATGGGTAACAAAATGTTCGCGATAGGTTGCCTCGCCGGAGGGACGCTTGTCCTCGCTATCGCACGCACTCAAAAGCGTACAAAGCAACAATGTGCAGATGAAATATAGTTTTTTATTCATAAGATGCTTTTTGCCTATAACCTTATTGTTGAAGTACAAAGTTACTCGCTATCTGCACATTGAGCAATACCTTATTATTGGTATTTTATCCCCCCAAAAAGATATTTTAATACCTAATAATTGTGATTCTTTCTTTCATCGTCTCGATTCCATTCGTCTGCCATCGGAGGAAGTTCTGCCACCGGTGTCGTTTCGTTGAGTGGAGCTGTGGTTGCTACTGCGGTCTTCTACATTTCTTCCGCTATTCGAACGTTCGTAACGTTGTACATTTCCGCCTTGGCGAACTTCGCTATTTGCACCGTATCGTTGGGATGTGCTTCTGCCGTC
>JBHBVA010000042.1:0-3002 GCA_041793355.1 Bacteroidota bacterium
GCGTTACCCGGTTCGCGGTCGGGAGTGAATATAATTCCCGGATAGCGACGCATCGAGGGCTTAATTTCCTCGATGTTGAGTTTTTCGAGCATCTTCTTACGGCTGGTAGTTTGTTTCGATTTGGCTACGTTTGCACTAAACCGGCGGATAAACTCCTCCAATTCCTTCTTCTTTTCTTCGGCCTTTTTGTTTTGTTGCTGTTGCTGACGCAACGCCAACTGGCTCGATTCATACCAAAACGAGTAGTTGCCGGCAAACATATTCACCTTGCCAAAGTCTATATCCACGGTATGGGTACATACCGAATCCAAAAAATGTCGGTCGTGCGACACCACCAATACCGTATTTTCAAAGTTGGCAAGATAATTTTCCAGCCACATCACGGTTTCGATATCCAAGTCGTTGGTAGGCTCGTCCAGTAGCAAATTGTCGGGGTTGCCAAACAAAGCTCGTGCCAACAGCACACGTACTTTTTGCTTTCCGCTGAGGTCGCCCATCAGTTGGTAATGCAGGTCGTTGCCTATTCCTAATCCTTCCAAAAGTGTTGCCGCATCGTTTTCGGCATTCCAACCCTCCATCTCGGCAAACTTTTCTTCCAATTCGGCAGCACGCACCCCGTCGGCATCCGAAAAGTCCTCTTTGGCATACAGTTCGTTCTTCTCCTGAATGATGTCCCACAGCGTGGTGTGTCCTTGCATCACCGTGTCCAACACCGTTTGTGCGTCAAAGGCAAAGTGGTCTTGCGACAGAACAGAAAGACGTTCGCCCGGTCCCAGCGAAAACGACCCTTGTGTAGCATCCTTTTCGCCGCTTAAAATTTTCAGAAACGTAGATTTTCCGGCACCGTTGGCTCCGATAATTCCGTAGCAGTTTCCGCCCGTAAATTTTAAATTCACGTCCTGAAACAGTACTCGTTTACCAAACTGAATGCCTAAATTTGAAACAGTTATCATCTTTTATTTTGTTCTCCGTAATACTTTTTTTTGTGAATGCTCATCGCTGAGCCTTAGATATTTACTGCATCGCCGAGCGAATGCCTTCCGCTGTTGTGCGAAACTCTTCATCCGTTAGTTGCAGGCGAGGATTGCTTAGCAACATATCCCCTTCCTTTTGAATGGGAATCAGGTGAATGTGTGCGTGCGGCACTTCCATCCCAATTACCATTACACCTACACGCTGGCACGGAATTGCTTTTTTTATGCCTTCTGCCACCCGTTTGGCAAACACATGCATTGCCGCCAGAGTGTTGTCGGGCAGGTCGAATATGTAGTCCACTTCCGTTTTGGGAACTACCAACGTATGCCCTTTTGCCATTGGCGAAATGTCCAGAAATGCGTAAAAATGTTCGTCTTCTGCCACCTTATACGATGGAATATCGCCTGCAATTATTTTTGAAAAGATGCTTGCCATCTCTCTAACGCTTTGTTCTATTCTTCTTAAATAGAGATGTTTACAATCTCGAAAGTGATTACTCCCGCAGGTACTTTCACTTCGGCGGTTTCTCCCACTTTTTTACCCAACAAACCTTGTGCAATGGGTGTGCCTATAGCCAATTTGTTCTCTTTCAAGTTAGCTTCGCTATCGGCTACCAGCGTGTAAGTCATTTCTTGACCATTTTTGGTATTGCGGATAGTAACCTTATTCAATATTTGAACAAAGTCTGTACCAATAGCATCTTCGTTGATGAGGCGGGCTTTTGCCAAAACATTTTTTAGCGATGCAATTTTTGCTTCCAAAATACCTTGTGCCTCTTTTGCTGCATCGTATTCGGCATTCTCCGACAAGTCGCCCTTATCGCGAGCTTCTGCTATCAATTTCGATATAGCCGGGCGTTCTACCGTTTCCAGTTGATTAAGTTCTTCTCGCAACTTGCGAAATCCCTCTTCGGTCATGTAATTTACTGACATAAAATTTCTTCTATCTTTTTTTGAATGAATGTATCTTTTAATGTAAACATTATGCGGAAAAGCAAAAAATAAAAAGAATCCTCGTCATTAATCCGACCAGAATCCTTTTCTTTTCCACCAATGTTTTGCAAAGGTAGGAGGGATTTTTGGAATAAACAAATTAAATGTTCATTTTACAGCACTTTTTCAATTTCGGCATCCAAATTGGTATTTACCTCCACTCGTTTTACGATGTTGCCCATCCTGTCTATTATATATATGGTGGGCAATTCCTGTATGTTGAACCGTCCGAACAATGCACTTTGAGCATCTTGTTCTCGCACACAAATCCAAGGCAGATTGCTTGCCACTGTTTTCCATATTTGTATAGGTGTGCCAAACGATACTTGATATATTTCCAATCCTTTAGTGTTGTATTTTTCGTACACCTTGTTCAATGCTATATTATGTGTAGGAGAACTTTCTGCTTGGTAGCTTGTAAAATCTAATAATATTACCTTGCCTTTTAAATGATTTAGTGGTATTTGTTTTTCATTTACGTCCGGCAAACTTAGAGCAAAGTGTCCGTCAGTGTCGGCTTCCTTGTTCATTTCCGGAAGTTTCTCACTTACGGTGCGGTTGTTGGCTCGGTTGATACCGATTGCATTCAAGGTAAATTGTTTGAGATGTTCGGCACGAGGTGATTTTTTTCTGTATGTATCCCAAGCCGTAGCCACCGCCGAAAACAGTTTTAAATCTTTTTTGTCTGTCAAGTCAAATAGAGGAAAACCATCAATTTGCTGAAACAAAGCATAGTATGCCGAAACCTCCTTCAGATTCTTCATCATCACGTCAGTGGAGTATTTTTTGAAATCCTCTACCACCTGCACAGCTTTCTGTAAATACACCGTGTCCGATAATGCCTTGTTCTCTAACTGTTTCTTTAGTTCACTCAACGCCGATGATGTAGCCAATTGCCTGTCGTATAAGCTTTTTATTAGCTCGCTTTGTGGGGACCCCGAAATTTTATAATCCGTTGCAAAGTTATTTACCGATGCAGTAACCTCTACCGTTTCTATCGAATCGATAGCCAGGTTAATCATTTTGTCCCCTAAC
>JBHBVA010000043.1:0-8147 GCA_041793355.1 Bacteroidota bacterium
AACCTTGCGATTTGGCGAACTCGATGCAGAGCAACAACAGCGTTATATGCAGATGTACGAGCATTTTTACTTTGTGCGTCACAACCATTTTTGGCAGCAACAAGCCTTGAAAAAGCTACCCCCATTGCTGTCGGCAACACAAATGTTGGCGTGTGGCGAAGATTTGGGTATGATACCTGCCTGCGTTCCGCAAACGATGCAACTTTTGGGAATTTTGAGCCTCGAAATAGAGCGGATGCCTAAAACAGCTCACATTGAGTTCGAGCCACTTGGTTCATTGCCTACGATGAGTGTTTGTGCCACTTCCACGCACGATATGCCTCCCCTCCGCCTTTGGTGGAAGGAGGGTGCAGCTGCCACACAACGTTACTACAATCGAGTATTGTGGCAGCAAGGCGATGCACCTCAGGAAGTTAGCCCCCAATTGGCCACGCAAGTGCTTACCAATCATCTGAATAGTCCGTCATTGCTTGCCATATTTCCCTTGCAGGATTGGCTCTCGCCCGATGCTTGTTGGCGACAACGTCCGGCAGAGGAGGAGCAGATAAACGTGCCTGCCATTCCTAATTTCTATTGGAAATACAGGATGCACATTGCAGTGGAGCAATTAGTTGAAAACAAGTTGATAGGCGAGAATATCCGCCATTTGTTACATCTTTCGCAACGGATATAAAATGCCAATGAGCAAAATAGGACGTTAGAACCCCCTTATACGGTAGTTTAGTTCACATTATTCGCTGCTAAGTATAATCCGTAAAACGAAGCGTTTTTCAACTTAAGGCGAAACAGCTATTTTTGTAATTTTAAGCGTCCTTTTATTAAAATGCCCCTAAAAGTTAGACATCTAACTTTTAGGGGCATTTCTAAGATTGGAGAAGAAGATTGGATGTTTTATAAATGGATTTAACGTCCCGTATTGAATCGCTTTTTACCCGTTTCTAATATTTGTAACTGCTTGTAGCCACTTATAATTTGTCTTCGGCCAATGAGGTCAAATATAAGCAGTGGTTTTGTAGTATTGATTCTATTGGAAAGAATAGAGCTGTGTTCGTCGTTGCGGAAACGGAATTTTTTCCATTGATTCAACGACCGATAGAGTGATATTGCATTCTGTGGTACATTCAAATCTACTTGTGAGGTTTCCACTCCACCCCATACATCAAACCCAAGTGTGGGAGGTTCAGTTGCAGAAAGTGCTATGCGTTGCAATGAACGACAGAAAGAGAAAGCGTAATCGCCAATGGTTTGCAAGGAAGAAGGCAATGTTACTGTTCGCAAGTTTGTGCAGGAGTTGAAACTATAACCCTCTATTGTTACTATTCGGGGTAACTCTAAGTTTTCGAGAGCAATGCAGTAGGCTACTGCCGACATGCCAATATTCTCGAGGTTCGGTAACGAAAAAGTGCGAAGGCGAGAACATTCGTAAAAGGCTGCATTTCCCATACTGCGAAGTTGTGGCATCTCTACGCTTATGAGTTGTGAGCACTGTTCGAATGCACCTTTTTCGTTGCTTTCCGCCGGAGCAATAGTTTCTACAAGTGGAGCAATTATGTGTCGCAAATTGCTATTATTAGCAAATGCCCCTGCCGCAATTGTTCGCACATCTTGGAGTTCGGGGTAGTTGTTAAAATTCACCTCCTGTTCTTCGCCTACCCAGCGTAGCAAGGTACGTTTATCGTAGCTCAACTGAAACGGTAATACTTTGGGCTTGGGGAGTTCGTCGATGCTACGGATAGTACCAAAGTGACGCCACCCTTGTGCAATACGGTAAAGTTCTATCCCCTCGGTGGGAACATAAAGCGTGTCGGACCTTACATCTCCTTGTGGCCAATTAAGAGAGAATGGTATTTCCACATGAGAAATAACACGGCGAGGTAGGGAGCGATTTTCTTCGACTTTCTTGAATAAATATTCGCTTTGCTGAAATGTTTCTGTATATGCGAATGAGTTGAGGAAGGTAATACTTTTAAGATTAGTCCAACTAAATGCTCCCCTCTCTATTTTTTTTACCGAGGCAGGAATAACCACCTCTTGTAGATTGAAACATCTCCCCAATGCATTCTCGTGAATTTCCTCCAATCCCTCAGGAAGGTATATGTGTGTCAGGCTATCCTGCCAAAAAAATGCTCCTTTACCGATACGGGTAATATGTTCGGGAATGGTTACATTCTTGTGTTTCCTACCGGCTGGGTAGGAAACAAGGGTGTTACCGTCTTTAGTACACAGCACCCCCTCTATGGTGGAGTAATGGGGGTTTTGGCTATCTATGACAAAGTTTTCTACGCTACTACCTACATACGCCGACCCACTTACGTAGGATAAAGAAGCCGGGAGTTTTATTGTTTTTGGGAGGGCAGTGCAGAAGGCAAAACCATTGAGACTATCCATTTGAGCAGGTAAGGGGATGGTTTTTAGCTGAAAACACCACCGGCTATGGTCTTCAAAGTTGAAGGGAGCAATACGGTTTGCAATTGGGAAGCCCGACTAAAACACCCGACAGGGATACGGCTCACATTGGGGGAAACAGCAATACTGCTTAGCTGGCTACGCGCAAAAGCATAGTCTGAAATCTTCTCCACTCTGTTTTCTAATTCGTAGTGTCCGGTGCGAGTAGAGGGAAATCTGATAAGTAATTTTTTTTGTTTGTCGAAAAGAATTCCCTTCTCGCTACTGTATAAAGTATGGTGGCGAGATACATCTATTCTTTCAAAGGCGGGAAAAGGATCGTCAACTAAAAGGATATTACCATCATCGGATGTTCCTAATTTGGCTTGTCGGGGAATATACAAGCTTTTTAGTCCTCTGAAATAGAGATAAAGCACCTCTCCTCCGTGAGAAAAATGGAGATAATGGCGGTCTTCCTCCAAACGTTCGGCTGCTTCTCTGTCGTCTTCCCACCCTAAATGCTCCAATGTTCCGGGAGAAACGAATGCCAATGCTAGATCCTGTGTTTCGCTATATCTATAAGGTAGCGTAATCTTTTTAACGGTACTCGGAAAAGCTTGTCTTTCAATCCAGCTTATGTTCGCCAAAGCAGGGTCTTTTGAAAAATCAATTTCTGTTTCGGGCCCTGTCCAGCGCACTAAATCTCGCCCATTATTACTAATAACATAACTTGTGGTAGGATAGGGCTGTGCCTGCACTCCGGGTAGGAGTGCAAGGCAAGATAGTAAAATTAAAAATAATCTGTTCATATTTTTTTATTTTTTAGTGGTAAGAATTTTTGATGTAAATGTGCGACTGTTTTGTGTAAGGCGGAGCAACAACACATTGCTGTCCGTACGTAACGGAGAAAGAATCGTAATGTTTTTTTCTACCTTACCCTGTAAGATTATACGTCCCGAAAAATCGATAACCGAGTAGGCTGCTCCTAACCAACTTTCGTCGGCATGTAAAGTAGCCTCTCCGGAGGACATCGTGCAGTAAGGCGAACTTGTGGTAGTATTTTGCCCAATACCAGAAATCGGAGGTATTTGTTCGAACCGTGCAGTGTTGTGTGCAAAGTCGTTTACAGTAATGAGCAGTGTCATTTCATCAGGTTTGAGCAAATCGCTATCCAACAGAGGTACAATAATGGTATTACTCTCGTCGGTACGACGATAAGCACGTATTTGTCCGTTTACTGCCACAGAAAGACTTCTCCAGTTAACAGAAACGTTGTCTTCAATTTTTATCAAAAGTTGTTTCTCTTCAAAAGATGGCTGGCAGATAATTGTAGGTGGTATTCTATCTTGTTCTAAATTTACACCGAGTGCATAACAACCCATACCGCGACACCGCAGAGGCTCTCCCACAGCACCAACAACTTCCCATTCATTGCCACTTTTCCCCTGTGGCAGGTAATAAAGCATCACTCTGCTTTGAGGGTTTAGTGCCAGTGTGGTAAGGTCATCACGCCCTACGGAGGTGGTTACACTAAATGTACCATTGGGAGCATCAATGTAGGCTTTTCCCTCAGGTGATGTGGCACTAAGGTAGAATATATCGCTCACAACAATGAATTCTTCTCCGGTGCTACCCACTGTTCCTGTGGCTTCCCCTGCTGGATAAGCGTAGGAAAAGTCGTAGGATGTGCCTACCGGAAACACCTTGCCGTTACCCTCGAATGTGAACTTGATGCGAGATATTTGGGGTTCGATGTTTTTTTGAGCCAACTGCATAGCACGCTGACGTAGCTCTTTGCCACGGAAGAGTGAGCCTAAATAGTTTCTGGTATGGTTGGTAAACTCTACAACACTGTTGGCAAACTCTCCCACTTTTTGTAAGCCTTTTTCTTTATACCAAAGTACAACGTCGTTGAGTGCTTCTCTGAAATAATCTTTCAGACTTTCGAGTGTTTTCCTCACATACTTTTCTGCCATATTTGCCGAATGTTCTGGGAGGTTATTGAGTGGTTCGTAACTGTCAGTTGTCAGAAACCTTTTGGCTTGTGCGTGATAGTATTCGTTCTTATGCAACGGGTAACTGTATTTTATTGTGATAGGTAGTTCCGTAAGGTTTTCTACGTTCTCTTTTACAAAAGGCTTCAAATCCGTATCGAGCAAAGCAAACTCAGTAAGCTCTATGCCACCCGAAACTTCTACCGTGTTTTTTTCAGTTCTATTGAGTGCTGTTCGCAATTCATCGAGCGTGGTTTGTTGATAGAAACTATCGTTTATAAAGCGAGTAACATCGGATACGTTGGTGTAAAGTGTTATGGGACGGAGTCGAGTTGCATTCTTATTTTCATCATAAGCCAAAAGCATTTGATAAACTTGTCCTCCATAGTTGATGGTATGTTCCGGAATCAGTTCGGCATCTGCTTTAAAAGCACCTTTGATTTTGAATAATTTGCTAAGCTCTATTCCCATTTCGGAAAAGCTTTTACTATAAGGTGCAAATGCATCTTGATTGCGAACAGTGTTACTTGCCCCTATTTCGGAAACATTGCTGAGCCCCTGTAAGAGATATTTAAGAGTACCTTTATATCCCCAAGCCTTTTTACTAGCAGTGTTTATCTGCAAAGCGGGTATTTCCATTTCGCCACTTGCCCATACTTTACCTTGGATACTTTCGTGGAGGTATGAATTGCTACTTGTTTGTACCAATTTTTCGCTGAGAGTAACAGAACTAGCTATTTCGCCTTCAATGCTTGCACCTCTCAGAAGTTGATGGAAAGGTCTCCATTTGGGAATCTGACTAAGATGCTTTGCTTGGGCTTGAAACATTACCGAAGCTTCACTTTCTCCGTGTATAGGAGTCATACGTTCTACGGTGTAGTCTATTCCTGTATCGAGCATTGAAATGGCACCGCTTACCCATCTGTTGCTCGGGTTGAGCCATTCGCTTACCCACTCTTTTATCCCCATAAGTGCAAAACCTGCGAACGTATTTACAGTGGAGCGGGCACTTGTTTTGAACCCTAACTTAAAATCGGCTGATGCAGAGAATTTATTATTTGAAATACACTTGAATAGTCTGTCGCTAACAACATCCGCCCCATCTATGAGTTTATCCAGCCCCCAATTAGAACCGAAACCAAAGGTTGCAGCAGCACTCATCTTAACATAGTCGGGTAGTACGGGGATGTTGCCTTGGGCTTCGTTGCGTTCCCAACCGCAAGATGCTCTAAACTTAACGTTATCAGCCCACGATGCACCACCTTTGAGATTGTTGAGTTGCTCATCTTCGTATCCCACTATCACTTCTACTTCCTGTGGGTCGTATGAGTGGCTTGTGAGTACGGTGATAGCAGGTTGTGGTTCAAACTCGTTTGTACGCAATATTGCCACACTACCATTGGGTTGCAATGCAGAAACAAATACGATGCGATCGGTAGTATTGGCTACTGTAACCGTCGCCGGAAGTACAACTATACCTTGTTCGTCGGAGGGTCGAGAGCTAAATTCTCTACCCGTTTTTTCCCATTTGGCACGCAATACAATTCCTTTTTTGGGACGGCGGTTATTATCCTCAACTCGGAAAGTGTAGTAAAGGGTTTGTTCTCTGTAAACATTTTGAGGTACCAATTGATTGATGTCCGGACTTAAACGGAGAATATTTACTGCTTCTTCCGCCGGAGCAACAGGGGTGTTAGTACTTATACGAACATTTAAACGAGAACCTTCTACCAACTCATAAACGGAATTTTTCTTGGTGTAGAGGGCATAGAAGGATGTTGATATGTCTTCTTCGTTAGTATTGAAAGTGAGGGATATGGGTATCTCTCTTCCTGCATTGATACGGATTGTAGAAGTGCTTGCCACCACAGTTCCATCTGTTCGGCGTAAATACAGAATGTCGTTGAAGTTTACCGTTCCATTGTTAGCTACTGTACACGTGTAAGTGTATGTTTTTCCCGTTTTTAGTTCTCTTTCTTCACCTCCCTGATTATTCTTAATTTTGGGAGAAAGAGAACATGCCAATTTGAATTGGTTGGGTTGGGGAGTGGTTGTAGTTTTCTGTTTTACGGTAAAATTGATGCTACCTACCACCTTTGCCACACCACCATTTGGTTTTACCCATACGTCCACGATGTGATTTCCGAGATTTGTAGGGCTAATGGCACGAGTTCTGATGTTTTCTATTTTCCCGGCAGCAATTGTAAAGTCGTTTGGTACAGGGTCTAAGAAGTGTGTTGTTTGTCCTCGTTTTGTTGTATACACGGTTCCTGCAAAAGTAGCACTTCCGTGATTTTTCAGTATAAAATGCAATTCGTAGTTCTCCCCAACGTATATGTCGGTAGTTCCTATTCCCTGTCCATCTTTGTAGAACAGAATATCTCCGTAAGGTCGAATGTCGGTGGTGGTATGCTTTCCGCTTACTGTAAACGAAAAAGTATTTACTGTTCCTGCAGTAGTGCCGAGTAATCTGCCACGACCTCTGGTGTTGGTTTGATAGTAAAAACCAATACTTTTTTGACCTGCACTTTTGGGTGACCAACTATCGAATTTTAAAACTGTTTGCTCATTAGGTTTAAGATTCTGAACTGGGAAGTGTCTCTCAATTTCCCCATCTGCAGTTTTAGCAATGAATAATCCCGACCATGCGGTACGCCCTTCATTCTTGACCATAAATCTGGCATTGTATGTGCCATCTACGACGAATGGTCCCTGAGGTAAGTTTTGTCTTACGATGGTAAGATTGGCTACTTGGGTATACTCCTGTGCCACACTCTGTAAAGATGTACAAAGCAAGAATAAGTAGAAAAAATATCTTATTATTTTTTCTGTAGAATACTTCTGTTTCATACGACTACAAATAATTGATATTAAATAATATAGTATATATTGATATGGTTTGAATTATGTGGTATTATTTACTTGTACTTATTGCTTTCTAAATACATACCTCCCATCGATACACAATTGTGTATCGATGGGAGGTATGGTCCACTAAATTGTTTATAATTAGTGGTCAGTGTATGCAATAAAAAAAAGGGGGGGGGAATTTTATCAAAACAAACTTACTTTTCATGAAATTATACTACTATCACCAGGTGATATACTTACTTGAAATGTAACGGAATCGTTTTTACAAGAATACAAGATGTGATTTAACTTGGTATAATTTTGAGGCTAATTTAGTTGCGGAGACCGGACTCGAACCAACGACCTCAAGATTATGAGCCTTGCGTGAAACTTTTGCCCCACTCCATAACTCTTACGAGTGCAAAGGTAGTAATTTTTACGGATACACCAAAGTTTTTGAAAGTCTAATTTCAAAATATATTCTTTTTCTTTTCTGATTTATTCTTCTATAACCTACCAGCGATAGTTGATACCGAGTCCCACTACTTCGTTGTACTGAAAGTAACCCAACTTGTCATCCTTTTTGGATATTGCCACACCATCGTCGTAACGGAGGTATAGATAAAGTGAGGTGGACAACAAGCGTGTGAAAGCAAAATTGAAACGGTTTTCGCTTTCCACTATCACCCGCGAGTAACTGGTAAAATATTTGAACCGCGAGGTGAAAGAGGAGCTTCTACCGTGCGTGTACGACAAGTTTGCATTGTACGTAGAACCGAGGTCTAATTTCGACTTCTTACCTCGTTCGATACCAAAATTAGTTTCATCTACTAAGTCGTCGCCCACGTAAGTGTAGTTCACCGAGATAGGAGATAAATTGAGGCTGACACTAAATTTTCGGTACTTGTTTTTCTTGGA
>JBHBVA010000044.1:0-2823 GCA_041793355.1 Bacteroidota bacterium
GCTTACCTCACGGGTATGACGTTTGGTAAACATCGGCTTTTTGAGCGGATTTCACCCAAAAAGTCGTGGGAAGGCTTCATCGGCGGGTTGGTCTGCACGATGCTTTCGGCCGGTGTATTTGCTCACTTCGTTCCGCAAACATCGTTATTCGTTTGGGTGGGAATGGCCTTTGTAGTGGTGCTAGCAAGCACGTGGGGCGACCTTTTCGAGTCGCTTGTCAAACGTTCGCTGGGCGTTAAAGATTCGGGCAACATTATTCCCGGACACGGAGGCATCCTCGACCGCTTTGACAGTGCCTTGTTTGCTTTGCCCGCCGCTACCATCTACCTCTACTTTGCACAAGCAATGTAAGAAGGAGCATAAAAAATCGGTTAAATGCGGAAAGAATGGATAGAAAAAAAGTATGTATCGTTGCCCCCTCACTGGCTCGTGGAGGGCTTGAACGCTCCACCGGACAACTCTCCGTGATGCTGTCCGAAGCCGGAATGGAGGTACATACTATTTTGCTAATCAATAAGATAGATTATCCATACGCAGGAACGCTCTACAATCTTGGTGAAGCCAAGCAAAGTGGAGCGTTTGCTCGTTTTAAGCGGTTTTGGCAGCTGCGTCGGTACCTGCATCGCCATCGGTTTGACACTATAATAGATGTTCGCACCCGAAAAGAACCATTGGTAGAGTGGTTGTATCTGTGGGCATACCGTTCGTTTCGCACTATTTATATGGTGCATAGCAATAAAATAAGTAATTACCTGACCAATAGTAGTTTACTTGCAAGGCTCATCGTCAAAAAAGTGGACAGCATAGTATGCGTTGCCGATGCCATTACCCAACGGCTGAAACAAGAGTTCGGAGCCAATAACATTCTTACCATCT
Source organism: Bacteroidota bacterium (assembly GCA_041793355.1). Classification (GTDB taxonomy): domain Bacteria; phylum Bacteroidota; class Bacteroidia; order Bacteroidales; family Dysgonomonadaceae; genus UBA1309. Next base: position 877 of record JBHBVA010000044.1, read on the forward strand.
ACAATGCCATACCTCAAATAAACAGATGCGAAGCTGAGGAACAAGATGTGAAACTTCCACCTCGCTACATTCTGTTTTTGGGCAGAATTGATGACAATAGCAAAAACCTGCGAATGCTCATCGAAGCCTATCGTTTGTCCTCGCTTGTGGAGCAGAATATCAAACTGCTGATAGTGGGCGATGGAGAGGATAAGGCTGCCATTCTGCACGAGATTGAGGCTTTGGGCGAAAGCCAAAACATACTGATGCACCCTTTTACCTCGAACGTATATCCTTATCTGCGTAATGCTCTTTTTGTAACGCTTACCAGCCGTTACGAAGGCTTTCCTATGATTATTATAGAAGCCCTTTCGATAGGCACACCGGTGGTTTCGGTAGATTGTGAAACGGGTCCCCGCGAGCTTATCCGCCACACCGAAAACGGCCTCTTGGTGCAACAGTACACACCACAGGCTATTGCCGATGCTTTTAATAAAATGGCTACCGATACAACTCTGCTAAAGCACTGTAAAGAAAATGCAGCACGCAGCGTACAACACCTCTCCGCTGACAGCATTTGTCAGCAGTGGCAGATGTTGATGCGGTAACCTCATTTGTAAATACAGCACAGGCAAAATTCAAGCTTTTCGAGTATTGTAGCACATCAACGTTCCGATTTCAAAAAAAAACGCTACTTTTGTACACCTAAATTAAATTGGGGGTAATGTTCACATACTCAATAAGATATTTTTAAATAGATAAATGGAGAAGATTCGCAACTTTTGCATCATTGCACATATCGACCATGGGAAAAGCACCTTGGCAGACCGGCTATTGGAATACACCAAAACTGTGGACGGACGCGATATGCAGGCACAGGTATTGGACGATATGGATTTGGAGCGTGAACGTGGTATCACCATCAAAAGCCACGCCATACAAATGGAGTATGTGCTAAACGGCGAAAAATATATTCTCAACCTGATAGACACTCCTGGACACGTCGATTTTTCGTATGAAGTGTCGCGTTCCATAGCCGCTTGCGAGGGAGCATTGTTGATAGTAGATGCCGCACAAGGCATTCAGGCACAAACTATCTCGAACTTGTATATGGCTATCGAAAACGACTTGGAAATCATTCCCATTCTGAACAAGATAGACCTGCCCAGTGCGATGCCCGAAGAGGTGGAAGAGCAAATCATCGAACTTTTGGGCTGCAAACCCGAAGACATCATCCGTGCGTCCGGCAAAACAGGGCAAGGTGTGTATGACATTTTGGAAGCCATCGTAACAAGGATTCCTGCCCCCAAAGGCGACCCCGAAGCTCCGTTGCAGGCATTGATTTTCGACTCGGTATTTAACTCCTTTCGGGGAATCATTGCCTATTTCAAAATTGTGAACGGCTCTATCCGAAAAGGCGACCTTGTGAAATTTTTCGCCACCGGCAAGGAATACGATGCCGACGAAGTGGGTATATTAAAGCTTACGATGACCCCTCGCGACGAAATTCATTGTGGCGATGTAGGCTACATTATTTCCGGTATCAAAACGTCCAAAGAGGTGAAAGTGGGAGATACCATTACCCACGTAAAACGCCCGTGCGAAAAGGCCATAGATGGCTTTGAGGAGGTGAAACCGATGGTTTTTGCCGGAGTATATCCTATTGACAGTGAGGATTTTGAGGACTTAAGAGCTTCATTAGAAAAACTGCAACTGAATGATGCCTCGCTTACGTTTCAGCCCGAATCGTCGGTAGCATTAGGTTTTGGGTTCCGTTGCGGATTTTTGGGGCTGTTGCATATGGAGATTATCCAAGAACGATTGGACAGAGAGTTCAATATGGACGTAATTACCACAGTGCCAAACGTTTCGTACATCGTACACGATAAAAAAGGTAACACCAAAGAGGTACACAACCCGGCCGGACTGCCCGACCCTACACTCATCGACTACATCGAAGAGCCGTAC
>JBHBVA010000045.1:0-3912 GCA_041793355.1 Bacteroidota bacterium
ACCTCTCTTCGCAACTCTTCAATCACTTTGTTGCCTGCCGACTCTGTGTTGGAGCAAGCATTTGATATTTTTTCTCGCTGATGGTAAAGCTTTTCGTCAAGAAACCAAAAGCCATTCCCCTCGTTGGTAGAATACACCAATACAATTCGTGTACGCCAAGCAATTTCAATGGTTTCAATAGCTCTAAAAAGAAGCGAACGCAACTTGCTATCAAAACAATACAAGTCTATTATATCTTGAAAGGTGATTCCGTTTTTCAGAAACTCGTGATTAGACTCCTCTTGGTTGTTCTGAAAAGGGTAAGTGTATGCCCGTAATCTGTAATAGCTAATATTGTTGAGGTACTGTCGAGCCATGCCCACATCCGCAATATCCAACCCTCTACTCTGCAATCGTTGTATTTGCTCGCTAATATCGATAGGCTGTTTTTCGTATTTCATAGTTTTTATAAAACTCGAAGACCTCCCCTGGTGCGCTGTTCTTGGGAAGCGTGGGAGGTCATATTGGTTGCAAAAGTAATGAATTAAACAAGAGTTGCCAAATATTGAAGCAAATATTTACGAAAACGATTGAACTGACGGTTACCCAAGCTGTTTCTTTCATTATCTTGCGATTTGATAAAGAAAAAGGCATTACATTTGCGGACATAACCATTAAAAACTGAACAATTATGAAGAAAATGCTACTTACCCTTATGGGCAGTGCCGTCATCGGTGGAGCAATAGCACAAGAGGTGGCCACTGTGGACGGAACGGGCGACCTGCGTGTGCGATTGGACGGACGTGTAACTTTTGACGCTGCGTTTTATCTGCCCCAAAGCAATGTGCACAGCGTGAAATCGGGAACAGACGACTTCCGTTTTTCCAATGGCGGCAACTTGTCGCAGTTGAGATTGGGATTGAATGCTATGTTCGGCAAAAAATGGTTGGGACGTTTCGATGCCGATTTTTCAAACCGACGTGTAAACCTTTGCGATGTAATTTTGGTACACTATTTCGATGCCAACAAGCGTCTGATATTAGGACACTTCAAAGACCCCGTGAGTATGGAAAACAGCACAGCCTCACGAGTGCTGAACGTGCAAACACCGATGGCGGTGCAGATGCTGACACGTGGCGAACGCTATTTGGGTGCCACCTACGTTACCTACGGTAAAAAGTACTGGTTTGCCGGCGGATTTTATGGCGGAACAGTAGCAAATCAAAGAACCGTAAACAGAGGCAACGACGGATACGGAGTGGCATTCAGAGCCGCATACATCCCCATCGACAATGCTCACACAACCCTGCATTTAGGTGTTTCGGGCCGATGGCGTAAACCCGAAGGAACAGGCGATGCCATCCGCAATGTTACACTCAGCACCTTGCCCGAATCTGCCATCGACGGCAGACGGTTTGTATCCACCACAGTTACCAAAGTAAAAAGCTATACGCTGGCAGCTGTGGAGTTTGGTGTACGCCACAACCGCTTTTATGCCACAGGCGAGGCTTTGATGAATGACTTCCGCACAGCTGACGCATACGACAACTGTTCGTTTTCGGGGTGGACACTGACCGGCTCGTATATGTTGCGTGGCAATCAGCGAACGTATGTCAAGAGCGATGCCTTTTTTTCGCCCATCGGCAACGTTGCCAAAGGCGGCAATCTGGAGCTTATCGGACGTGTAGGACAAGTGAACCTTAACAATACGGACTATCCTAATGCCTCTTTCGGTAGTTTTCTGCACACGGGAGGTAAGGCTTTCTCCGCGATGTTGGGGGCAAACTGGTATCCGCGTGCCAATGTGTTGTTTGGTATCAATTACACCTACCTCAACCACGACAATAGAGCCGATGCAGCCCAAACGCTTACCAATGTGCCGTCGCAAGGCATCGACTTTCACACAGTGCAGATGCGGGCACAGTTTGTATTCTAAACTCTTTTTATGAGGCTGGTGGGAATCATTGCTTGAGACTGCCGGCACGGTTTTGCAAAAGCTACGTAATGAGCCAAGTGGCTCTGTTTGTAAAGAAGTTTCCCTTTGTACGATAAAACGGATGATGTCGAGTGCATTATCCGTTCTTTTGTTTTGCCCGCTGTTGGGAAAAGGAGGGAATAGCTATGCTGTAACCGTTTTTTTGTCAACTATTATATAGTGCTGATGCTTGAATGCAGCAGGCGATATGTAGCGATGAAAGATGCCAAACACCGCCGAGCCGGACCCCGACATTGCGGCATACGATGCTCCGGCATTATACAGTTCTTCCTTAATGTCAGCCAATTGAGGGTGCTTCTCGAAAACGGTTTTTTCAAAATCGTTTTTCAGCACATTCCTCCATTCGCATATCGGCATACTCATAATCTCGTGCAAAGAATGTTCGGGATGGCAAGGTTGAATGCCTCCAAAAGCGTCTTTCGTGGACACGTGAATATTGGGAGTGATAACCACAAAGTAGTACTGGCTGAGGTCTATCTGCACCTCTTCAAACAATTCGCCTATGCCTGTTGCCAATAGCGGACGATTGTAGATAAAAAACGGGCAATCGGCACCCAACTGCACCGCCAACGATGCCAGAAATTCGGGCGACGCCCCCAACTGAAATTTTTCATTCAGCAACTTCAGCATAAAGGTAGCATCGGACGAGCCTCCACCTAATCCTGCTCCCGATGGGATTTTTTTGTAAAGATGCACCTCTACGGCAGGAAACTTGAAGTGTTTCCGCATAAGTTTTACGGCACGCATCACCAAGTTGTCTTTCTCCGGAGCATCTATTTGCAATCCGTAAGTGCGGAGAGTATCTTTTCTCGATTTTGGGGCAACAATCACCTCCAGAGCATCGCAAATATGCAACGGATAAAACACGGTTTCCAAATTGTGATAACCATCTTCACGCTTATTCACAACGTGTAGTCCTAAATTCAGTTTAGCGTTAGGGTAGCAAATCATTGGTCAAATCTTCTGTTTTATAGTTCCACTACTTCTTTCATAAAGTTATACATCCATTCCAAAGCCATAAATTCCTCCGCTAAAAAACGGTGAAAGTCGGGCGATGCAATCCGTTCGTCCACAGGAAAACTCTTGAACAGGTACACACCTTTGCGTTGCACCCACGGCTGAAACCAATTGTCCAATTCCGATGGCAGAGGGCGTTTATACATCTCACCCCCGATGGAAAAGCCTTTCGCAATCAGGTTTTCGCCTTGCTTGCGAAACTCCTCTTGAACATACGTTATTTCCTCCCGAAAAGTATCCATTTGTTTCTTCTTCGGTTGAAACAATCCCATACCATACATATAGCCTTCGGCGGTGATTTCAAAAAAATATCCGGGATAGCCCAACCACTCCTCGCGGGGCATCGGACGCTGAAAGCTCAGCCACATACAAGTTTTGTAGGGAGATTTATCTTTCGAAAAGCGAACATCTCGATAAATGCGTGAAACTGCCCGATGCGGACGCAATTCAAATTGGTCGTCTATGCTGTGCATTGTTGGCGACATTGTGGTAACAAGCTCTTTCAGAGGGATATACACGTGGTTGTCATAAACGGGCTTATGTTCGTCGAACCACTCTTTGTGATTATTCTCTCCTAAATTGCGGAAAAACTGAAATGTATGTGACGTAAAATGCTTTGCCATCTTCTGTTTTTTTTTGTTACACGATGGCAAAGGTAGCAGAAAAGTTGCAATAAGCAAGCAACGCCATCAACTTCCGTAAGTATGCAAAATCCTTTACTTCGCTTCTTAAAATAATTCACTCAATATATCCGGCGATTTTAGTTCCGAGAAATTTTGCACGTGCAGGCGATAGAAATTCAGTATGTGACGGATGATGATGTTTCGGTCGCCTCTGTTAAAGGCAAAATGGTGCATATTGCCGTAATGAATACGTGCCAAACGTGCCAAAACGATGCTTTCTTCGGGCGAAATGATGTG
>JBHBVA010000046.1:0-2848 GCA_041793355.1 Bacteroidota bacterium
AGGGAAAGAAAGGATGTGTTGCCCCAATACTTATCCTTTCGGCACGAAAAGTTGCAAAAAATAGGCTTGCAATCGCTTACGGCAATCGTGCATATCTACCTCTTGCCCAAGTTCTTGCTGCAAGGACGTAACACCTTTGTCCACAAATCCGCAAGGATTTATCAGGCGAAAATAACTAAGGTCTGTATTTACGTTCAGGGCAAAGCCGTGCATCGTTACAAAACGGCTGCTACGCACACCGATGGCACAAATTTTTCTGGCACGTGCCGGCTTGTCCTTGTCTAACCAAACACCTGTGGCACCATCCAATCGCTCGCCCGTAAGTCCGTAGCTGGCGAGCAGTCGGATTATTGCCTCCTCCATTAAATAGATATATTGCTTCAGCCCCAAACCAAACTGTTCGAGGTCGAAAATAGGATAGCCCACTATCTGACCCGGCCCGTGATAGGTTACATCTCCTCCACGATTGGTACGATACAACGACACACCTTGCTCCTGCAGAAAGGTTTCGGAGTACAGCAAGTTGTGCGTATCGCCATTACGCCCCAAAGTAAGCACGTGCGGATGTTCGCAAAAAATCAGCACATTGGCAGGCTCCTCACCTTGTGCCTTTGCCTCGATGGCCGAATGAAAGTATTGCTCCTGCTTGTCCCAAGCCAGCCGATAATCAATCAGCCCCCAATATTGATAATCAATAGGTTGCATATATTTATTTTACTTTATCGGGATTTTTTTTGATGAAATCTTTCCACCCCGAATAATTTTTTACGGTAGCGGGTCGATTGGTTTGAAAGTAGTGGCACACGGCGGCGGCCAATCCGTCGGTAGCATCCAGTTGCGGAAGCATTTTGTCGTCGGGAATGTTTAGAAACTTTTGCAACATATACGCTACCTGTTCTTTGCTTGCTTGCCCGTTGCCGGTGATTGCCATTTTTATTTTCAGCGGAGCATACTCGCAAATGGGCACGCTCCGCGACAAAGCGGCAGCCATTGCCACCCCCTGAGCTCGTCCCAATTTGAGCATACTCTGCACATTTTTACCAAAAAACGGAGCTTCAATTGCCATTTCGTCGGGCAAATACTGTTCCACCAAACCTTGCACCCGCTCAAATATGCGGTGCAACCGCAAGTAGTGGTCGTCGTATTTGCTTAGTTGCAACACACCCATTGCCAACAACTGGGGTTTGTTGCCCAACACTCTGAGCACTCCGTACCCCATCACTTGCGTACCGGGGTCTATACCGAGTATAATACGCTCTTTTTCAAACGATTGTGGCATCCCCCTACTCCACCTCTTCCAGTAAGGTTACAAATCCGGCTACTTGCTGCCCAAACTGCGAAAACAGTTCCTCGTTCAACGTTTCGCCGTGCGTTTTCAACCACGTGGTCAGCACCTCTACATCCGCTACGTTAAATTGCAGCGAATAACTCACACCTCGTTCGCCACTGTGGTCCACTATCCGTGCCAAGCGAGGCTGCGACAGCACTTCCGCCTGCAATGCTTTTCCGATAAATATTTGTCGCACGTACTCCACAAAACGTGCCTCGATGGCATCATCAACGTGATATGTTGTATTATAAATTATCATTGTACAATTTTTTTTGTGCAAAGTTACATCAAATACAGAAAAAATACTACCTTTGCCGGCGGAAAACACAAATGGGGCATTAGCTCATCTGGCTAGAGCGCGACACTGGCAGTGTCGAGGTGAGCGGTTCGAGTCCGCTATGCTCCACTTCTGAAAGCGGTTTATCACTTTTCAAAAAAATCAATCTGAGCTTTCTATTTCAATTTAAATATTAAGAAACAAGGTCAAGTTTCTCTTGATTTTTTCACGTGGAGATAGAAATATAAATACAAGGAAGACGAACTGTTTACTTTATCGTTCATTTCCAATTATCCGGCTGTAGAAGTTCCACCCCACTGGGTAAAATTACCTTAGAGGGCAATACAGACTGTTTGAACTTTGTTTCAAATCTATCCAACGACAAATTGAAGTCGCATATATTTTTTAAATCTACCGAGTGTCGCAAAGGTGGAAAGAAGACGAATATTTTGTGGTTGGGTTTAATACTTCTTACCACTTCTATAGCAGGAATAATATCACTATCGGCAGATACTATTATCGATATATCGCATCGGTCAGAATATACATCATTAATGATCTGTGTGGCTATTCTTACATCTGTTTCTTTTTCTTCATAAGTTTTTATTTCGCTCCCACATTGCTTACAAACAATACTTTTCTTTAAATATTTACCTAAGGTCAATTTAAATTTAGGATTTAATTTGTTTGCACAAAAGAGGGTATCCTGACGTTTGGACGCATCAATGTTGTGGGGACGGGCAGAAAAATAATGCAATTCTTCCAAATACTGACTGTTGATGAGCATCTTTTCAAAAAGAGCCACCAAGTCTATCCAGTAGTATTTCTTCCACGATTTATTTTTCAATGCCTTATTTTTCAGACCATAGTAAAAATTAAAACCATCTATATACACAATTACTCTATCCATACTTCCGCATAAAAAATAAACCACCGCTAACGGTGGTTGAGCCTTAGTATTTCTCACCTAAGGGGGGTAAATTTATGCTACAAATGTAACTATATATTTTATACTTCCAAAATTTCTTTCTTGGAAATCTGCAAATATTTCTTCTCTCATCAAAAAAAAGCCCCCTGAAATAAATCAGGAGGCAGATGCGTAACTTAGAAGGAGATGAGATTGGGCGATACCTCCTCCGAAAGTCTTTCAATACTCGTCTTCGTTGAAGAAGAAATCTTCCTTGCTGGGATAATCCTGCCAAATGTCTTCGATAGATTCGTACACTTCGCCCTCTTCTTCC
>JBHBVA010000047.1:0-2518 GCA_041793355.1 Bacteroidota bacterium
ATGCCTCACTTCATCCAAATGAAGAGTAACAACACTCCCGAAACTTGGGGATATAGTGGTGTGTCACCTATCTTGAATACAACGGTGGAATACTTCTACACCAAGAACGGTAAACGTCCGAGTGAAGACCCATCGTTTGCCGAAAGAACCAATTGGTTCAAAACAGCCGGTATATCTGGTCGTCCGGACATTATTACGCTGAATGTAGACCGTGAACCTCGTTTCTACGCTTGGTTGGCATTTGATGGCGGCGATTACGGTGGTCCCAAATTGGCTAACGGAAGCCCTATGCGTCTACGCTTGAAAGATGCTGAAACGCAAGGTTACAATCCCGACAAATACAACCGCGACAACAACGTAACAGGTTATATGTCGCAAAAGTATGTGCAATCGAACTTGCAGTTCGACTTGAATGGGCAACGTGCCAACGAAGAAAACAAACCACGTCCGCTCATCCGTATGGCCGAGCTTTACCTCAACTTGGCAGAGTGTTATGCCGCTTTGGGTAAAACCTCCGAAGCAATCACTAACCTCAACATCATTCGTAACCGTGCCGGTGTACCCGACCTTACCGATGCCGACGTTACAAGTTCCAAAACCATTATGGATTGGGTACGCAACGAACGTTTCATCGAGCTTTGGGGCGAGGGACATCGCTACTACGACGTTCGTCGTTGGATGATTGCTCCACAAACAATGGGTGCACGTATGCGTACAGGCTTGAATGCTTATGGCAAAAAGAACCCATCCTTTGCAGAGTTTAATACCGAAGTGGTGGTTGACCAACCTTTTATGTGGAACAATCGTATGTATCTGTTGCCGGTGTTCTACAACGAGGTGTATAAAAACCCACAAATGGTGCAAGCTCCCGGATACTAATGTTTTATGTTAAAGTAGATTATTTGTAGATTATGAATAAAAAGATTTTGGGAATCGCCCTCTGCGGTGTGATGCTGTGGAGCTGTAGCGAAAACGACCGATACGACACTTTCGTACCCGGAGAGTACAACGATATATTGGCTTTGCGTGAAAGTGGAGAAACTGAGGTCAAACTATTCAAAACAGGTGAAGACGGAGTTTATTCGCTCACCGTGATGCAGGGTGGAACCAACGTGGGGGCAACCTCAAAAGCCACCGTGCGTGTGATGAACGAAAGCGAGTTGCAGGAATATGCAGCCATGCACGACAAATTGTATGCACTGTTGCCCGCCAATTTGTATGAGTTCAACACCATTGATGTGAATCTGACTGCCAATATGCGTTATCAGAAGGAGAATATAACATTCAAAACGAACGATATAGAAACGTTTGTGGCAAACAATACTTCTGTAACTTACGTGTTGCCTTTGATACTTGAAAGTCAAACCGACTCGGTGAATATTCACAAAAAACTGGTGGTATTGAAACCACAGGTGGTGATACCATCGGTAGCCTTTGCCGCCGGCACACGCGATGATGTAGCCGTATCGGGTCAAAGCACTACTTACAACCTACGTTTGTCATTGCCATTCGAAAGCTCGTGGGACTTCACTTGTAAGATTGCAATTGACGATGCTGCCACAGTAGCTAATCACGAGAAGATAGGTGCAGATGCCTACACTTTGGCAGACGAAGGTGTGGTAACCTTCAGAAAAGGTAGTCGCGTCAGCGAGCCACTGGCTGTAACATTGAAAAACGGTGCCTTGCTCGGTAGCTCATATTTCTTGCCATTTAAGGTTACGGAAGTGTCTAAGCCCGGTTTCACGTTGCCCGGTACTTTCTATCTGTACACAGGTTTCAATGCTATTGCCCTTACAAGCTCTATGCTGTCTACCAACGCACAAGAGCCAACAGAGGGGCCAATAGCTAACTTGATAGACGGAAACAATGCTACCTTCTTCCACTCACGTTGGTCGGCAGGAGGCAACATTACAGGTGCTCACCACATCCAGGTGAAGTTGGAGAATGCCATCACAAGTTGCCGTTTTTCTTATGTAAACCGTGCTATTGATAATGGTAAACCATCGGATATAAGTGTATTGGTGAGCCAAGATGGTGAAAACTGGACTGAGCTTACACGCATCAATTCAGGATTGCCCACTGGTAGTGCTTCATCTTACTTGTCGCCTATCATGCAATCAACCACACCGTTCACATACTTCCGTTTAGTAGTGAATCGGTCAACATCAGGTGCTTTCTTTAATATGGCTGAGTTCCAGTTGTACGGAAAATAACGCGGAAAACATTAATTATCTCTACTGAAAATAGTTTGAGAAAGGAGGCTGCCGCAGTGGGAAATATTTCCCCTGTGGCAGTTTCCTTTTCATCCCCTCTTGCTTGCCCTGCCCTGTGGTAATATGAGCCGATTTGCAGGGTGTGCGTTTTTTTTCGTCCCCGGTGCGAACAAAACAACTCCCCGTATGTTTACCCTTTCACATCTATAGAATTGCAAATCAACAAAAACATTCAGAATTAAGAAGATGAAGAAAACATTTGTATCCCTTATGGGAATGGCTGCAATAGCCTTTGCCGTAGCATC
>JBHBVA010000048.1:0-3386 GCA_041793355.1 Bacteroidota bacterium
GAGTCCATCACAAAATAATGCCCTTTTGTATATGCCGTTCTGGCTGTCCAATACCACATGGCACTCGAACAAGAAACTAACAGTAAGGTGAATATCACCACTCTGCGAAAGCGAACGATAGGTTCTTCTTTTTGTCCCAGCATCTTGGTCATTCTTGATCTGTTTGTCATCGGAGTAGTTTTTTTAGTTTTAATAAAAAGACTTACGGCACTACATTTTTTATACAGCTTACATTCGTTTGTAAAAATCCTCACTCTCTCATTCGCCGTTGGCGGATTTTCTCTCGACGTTTGTTCCGCTTTTGGCTGTAAATCAGAAATTTGGATTGGTATTTCTGCATCAGCGATATACATTCCTGCGGAGAAAACCCGCGTTGGCGGGCATAGGCTTCGCCAATAAATTGCATTGCTTGGCTTTGCCCAAATAGTCGGCATAGGTTTTGGCAACCGGTGTGCATATCTACCAACTGAAATCTCATCCGATTGATGTCCACCAGCGAGAGGTGAAACTCTCCGTTTTGCTTGCGGTACAGGATGTTGCCCGGCGAGTAATCTTGATGCAGAATACCTGCCTCGTGAAGCTGTGCCGTGTATTGCCCCACTGTGTGTAACAGAGCTTGTTCGTCAGGAGTTTGCCCGGTGGCAAAATAGTAGTTGCGAACCTCTTGGGCATCTTGCTCGTGCAAACTTACAAAATACGATTCTGCCAACAATCCGCTTTTGTAGCACAGCAGATAGGCAATGGGTTGCGGTGTGCAGAATCCCCGCTTGATGACTTCCACCGCATTGCGATAAGCCCGATAGGCTTTGGGCTTTCGCAAAAAAGTGTATGCTATGCGGTTGATAAACAGTGGTTTGCGGAAGCGTTTTACATTCAGGTAAGTGCCTTGCACACAGAATTGTTTGAGCAAGTTGCGACCACGATACACCACCTCGCCTCCCGACTCGAAAGAGGTGGGCAACGAACGAACAAAGTCGGTCAGGTGTGCATATTGTGGGTGTACAACCATCTTCATAGCCTAAAATTCGGAAGTGAAGTGAAAACGGATACTTTTGAAGTCCTGCTGGGCCATCATCAGCACGTAGTTGGAGTCGGCAAGAAACACGTCGCGTCCCTCTTTGTCCACCGCCATATATTGAGCCTTTCGCTTTTTGAAGTTTTCGAGTTCGGCGGCATCATTGCTTTCAATCCAGCAAGCTTTGTACAGGCTGATGGGTTCCCATTTACATTGAGCTCCGTATTCGTGCAGCAAGCGATACTGAATCACTTCGAACTGCAACTGCCCCACCGTGCCGATGATTTTTCGTCCGTTGAAAGTATTGGTAAATAGCTGAGCCACACCTTCGTCCATCAATTGGTCTATACCCTTGTTTAGCTGCTTGGTTTTCATCGGGTCGGCATTTTCGATGTATTTGAACATTTCCGGCGAAAAGCTGGGCAGCCCCTTGAAGTGCAGTTCCTCACCGGCGGTGAGTGTGTCGCCTATCTTGAAGTTGCCGGTGTCGGGCAGACCGATGATGTCGCCGGCGAAAGCCTCATCTACCGTTTCCTTTTTTTGTGCCATAAAGGCGGTAGGTGCCGAAAAACGCATCTGTCTGTTCAGGCGGATGTGCTTGTAATTGACGTTCCGCTCAAATTTGCCCGAACAGATTTTAACGAAAGCGATACACGAGCGGTGATTGGGGTCCATATTGGCGTGTATTTTGAACACGAATCCCGAAAATCCCTCCTCGTCGGGTGTTACCATTCGCTCTTGTGCCTGAATGGGGCGAGGCGAGGGTGCTATTTGGCAAAAGCAGTCGAGTAACTCTTTCACCCCGAAGTTGTTGAGTGCCGAGCCAAAGAATACGGGTGCAACCTGCCCGTCCAAATAATCTTGGATGTTAAGTTCGGGATATACGCCTTCAATCAGTTCGATGTCCTCACGCAACTTGGCAGCTTGGCGAGGCTCGATATAATTTTCCAGTTCGGGGCTGTTTACGTCCCTGAACTCGATATTTTCCGTTACCGTTTGTTTGCTGGGAGTGTAAAGGTTTAGTTTTTGTTCGTAGATGTTGTACACTCCGCGAAAACGCTGACCGCTGTCGATAGGCCAGCTGAGGGGACGCACCTTGATTTTCAGTTCCTCTTCCAGTTCGTCCAATAGATCGAAAGGGTCTTTTCCATCCCGGTCCATTTTGTTTACGAAAATCATCACGGGTGTGTTTCGCATACGGCACACTTCCATCAGCTTTCGCGTTTGTGTTTCCACCCCTTTTGCCACGTCCACTGCGATAATTACGCTGTCCACCGCTGTGAGGGTGCGGTAAGTATCTTCCGCAAAATCTTGGTGACCAGGAGTGTCTAATATGTTTATTTTGAATCCGTTGTATTCAAACCCCATCACCGATGTAGCAACGGATATACCGCGTTGCTTTTCGATTTCCATCCAGTCGGAAGTTGCCGTTTTCTTTATCTTGTTCGACTTTACTGCCCCTGCCACGTGTATTGCTCCACCAAAAAGCAACAACTTTTCGGTGAGCGTGGTTTTTCCCGCATCGGGGTGGCTGATGATAGCAAAGGTGCGTCTTCTGCCTATTTCTTCGTTTAAATGTGCCATTTTTTTTTGCGTATTTTGCTTCTTTCTGCCTGCAAAGATACGGAAAAGGAGCGGAGTGGCAAACTTTCTACGCAGAGGGCCGTCGGTTATAAGGCTGATGGTGAATAATTTCCAAAAGATATTGCCCTTACTTCTTGTGATGATGTGTAATGCCTTTAATCATAGGTGTTTACATATAACAAGCCCCCTTGTTCCTGTGAAGTGCAAGGGGGCTGTTGATATTTGTTTGAAACTTTTGTTTTACTGATACATCTTTTCTCGTAGAGCTTTTATGTCGGGCGACACGATGTAGTCGTCGTAATCCATCAGCTTATCTATAGCTCCGTTAGGAGTTAGTTCGATGATGCGGTTACATACGGTTTGGATAAATTCGTGGTCGTGCGATGCCATCAGCACATTCCCCTTGAATCCAATCAGTGTGTTGTTGAAAGCCTGTATCGATTCCAAATCGAGGTGATTGGTTGGTGAGTCCAAGCATAAGCAGTTGGCATCGCGAAGCATCATTCGAGCTATCATACAACGCATTTTTTCACCACCCGATAGCACTTTGGTGTTTTTTAATACCTCCTCGCCCGAAAACAGCATTCTGCCCAAAAAGCCTTTCACATATATTTCGCTGGTGTCGTCCGAAAATTGTGTAAGCCAATCCACAAGATTCAAATCATCCTTGAAGTAGTCGCCATTGTCCAACGGAAGATAGGCATTGGTGATGGTTTGCCCCCAAGTGAATGTGCCGGCATCGGCTTGCAATTGTCCGTTCACGATTTCGAAAAAGGCAGTCATAGCA
>JBHBVA010000049.1:0-3081 GCA_041793355.1 Bacteroidota bacterium
AGCCGCACACCATTGTAATAGTTTGGTTCGCAAAGGTAACATTTTATTTTTCAATGTGTGAGCATTTGCCTCCGGAAACCACACTTTCCATTGCTGATACGACTGTTTATCCTCACTGATGAGCAGTGGTAGCTTGATGTTTAGCTTCAATAATGGGAGTAAATCCCTTGTTTCTTTCGCCAAAGGAGATGCTGATAAAAATCGCTCTACTTCTGCCACATTGGCAGTAACTTCTCGGATGATTTTTTCCGAAAAGGTGCGGGAAATGGATTGCTCGTTCTGGGCATAGTGGTAAAATGCTTTATCCAGATGCACCACTTTGCGAGCATTGGCAAACAGTTTGATGGTAACCATTAAATCCTCACCCATATTCATTTTGGGGATGAAGCGAATGTTATTTTCTTCATATAAAGAGCGTTTCACTAAAAACATCCACAAGTTCCAACGCATCACGCCACACATCATTTTCCGGATTCCATCCAATGGCGATACCAGCTCCGGTTGACGCATCAAACGTTCGTTTTGGCTAAAAGTTAAATACCAATTGCAACCTATAATATCTGCATCGGTTTGCTCGGCACTACCTACCATCTGCTCAATAGCTTGATTATCAATCCAATCGTCGGCGTCCACATAATAAATGTACTTGCCGGTAGCATTATCCAATCCGGTGTTGCGAGCTACGGCTACTCCCTGATTTTCAGTGTGCTGAATAATCTTTATGGAAATATCGGAGTCGGTAATTTTTTCTACGAACCGCGATACAACATTTGCACTGCCTTGTGGACAGCAATCGTCCACAAAAATCAGTTCCAACGGACGATAAGTCTGGCTTAGTAACGACTGCAAACTGATATGTATCACGTCTGCAGCCTTATACATCGGGGTGATAACGGAAACTAATGGTTTGGGCATCGTATTGTTCGATTGTTTTTTATAATGATGACTTTTGCTTATCCATTTTGCGTTACGTCGTTACAAATTTGTTCCACTATTTGCATATTCCGACTGTTGAATTTTCGGGCAAACAGTGCAGATGAAGCCTTCAGCGTGTTGTAATCACCATCTGTCCAATCGAATAGTTGCCCATCTTTCCAGCCAATCATTCGCAAGCAGCCGTCTGCCTCATTTTCGGAGTTGAAGATATTTTCTCGAAAAGGTGAGTTCCAGCAAAGCGTGTGTAAAAACACTTCGTCAGCACAAAACGTATTTCTGTAAATATGCTGTATATCAGATTTTTTAGAAACTACAAATTGAGCTAATGCAGGAGTGATACTTACCCATTGTGTTCCCTTTCGGAATGTAATTTTGGTGTTTCGTTGCCAGTCGAACATTATTTGTAGCCGGAGGTGTAATGCCCTCAACACCTTAAAATACGGGCATCCGGAACGGAACTGCTTCGGATACAGGTGCCAACGATTCATTTTCCGCTTCACTTCGTTGGAATAATCGTATTGCGAGAAACCGATAAATTCTTTCCCGGTATGTTGGGCAAAAAAAGCGTGTATTTCGTCCTGACTTTTCAAGGGCAAATCCACTCCCGAAAGTAAATGCAGGTGCGAATATTCGGTGTTTGCACTAAGTGCAGCTTCAAACAAGGCGAGCTCGGCCTCCACCATCGATATATCTGCCCAGCGAATATCTATTCTGTTTTTCAGTATATTAAGATGAGCCTTGCGTGTGGATAACGCAGGTAATTCTTTCAATTTGCTATCGAAGTGGATGAAAATATCGTTTCGCTCGTCGTCCAAACAAGCGATGAGTTTTTCGAGTATTTCAAACTCGTTGTGAGCAATGATTAAGTAAGCGTGTTTCATAAAATCGTTTTATTGATATTTCAGAACCTGAGTTTTTAACTCATTCATTGCAGCATCGTTAAAGTATGACATTTTATGGATATTGCTTGTATTCAATATTTTAGTGTAATCAATAAAGGGGCATCCTCCGTTTACTTTCGACTGTAGATAATGCGGATGTACATCGCTCACCAGCGGGCACTGATAGGCTTTCATTTTGTTTGCAACCAGCTCGTTGTACAGTATTTGAAAGAAAAAATACTCGGTGATACGATTCTGGGTTTTCCAAAAATACAACATCAAGTCCAAGAGTGTTGCAATCATTTTAGATTGAGGCTTTGCAAAAAAGATGCTGTTCAGCATTCGAACTTTGAACTTTGGATGCCAACCCCAATATGCAGCATAGGTACCTTGCCAATAACCTTTACGCTCCTCCTGGTCATCTCGCTGATATACAAAGTAGTCAGCATCGGTCATAAGTGGAGGTAAGTCGCCTGTGAGGAATATTGTAGCATCCATCCACACGCCTCCATAACCTTTTAGTAGAGCTAATCGCAACAAATCCGAAAAGAAAGTACGATTAAAATCCCCGGTTCCCAGCTTTTCGTGTACATACGGGGGGAATTTGACGTATTCGTTTATAGTATTGTCATTCAGCCGTATAACGGTATAATCTCCTTTGTGCCTGTCCACCGAGGCGAAGCAAATCTGCACAATTTCGGGAAGATTATCTTTCTCAACACCTTGTCCCCAGTATTGCCAAATGATTTTCTTGCCAATCAGTTCAGGCTTCAGTGCTACAACATCATCTACGGGTAAGTTACCATTAAAATATTGTTGTATTATGGGTTGCCAAAAGTTAGCCACTTGTTTGTGGCTCTTCAAAATCCGTCTTTCTCGAATCTTGCTCCAAATGTATTTGATGATGGGGAGGTGTTTCATTGTCCGTAATGTATCTTCTAATGCGTTATCCTGCAAAATTAGCAATATTATACCACAAGTTGCAAATAATTTGAGTGTTTTTTATTCAGGTACTGCCGTTTTGGCAGAATAATGTGTTTGGCACGAAATTGGTAAACTGGAAAAGCGACCGCTGATGCGGAAAAAGAGTGTAAAATTATAAACGAACAAAAATACGAAAGAATTATGACATTGAAACCATTGGCAGACAGAGTGTTAGTAAAACCAGCTGATGCAGAACAAAAAACAGCAAGCGGAATTATTATTCCCGACACCGCAAAGGAAAAACCATTGAAAGGTGAGGTGATTGCCGTAGGCGGTGGCA
>JBHBVA010000050.1:0-3195 GCA_041793355.1 Bacteroidota bacterium
AGGCTGTGCCAAATATCCACTCGTTGCCAGATGCCTAAGTCGCGTTGCAGGCCGCGATAGCGATTAAACTCCACCAGCGGTGAGGGAAAGTTGCTCATCATTTCCTTATCCTGAATGTTTATCCGCAAGCGGAAACGGGTGTTTATCTGCGACATTGCCTTTATCAGCTCGCGACAGAAGATGCCCAAGCCATTCACATCACGCATATTGTGAGCCTCTAAAAATACCAGTGGTAATTTGCTATTATTCATACACTTACTAAACCAAATTTTGTAGCCTAAAGCGTTATCGGCAGGCAAAGGTAGGCAAATTTCTGCATCCTGCGAGCAAACCTTACAATACATATTGTGTCTTAATACATTGCCATTTGCTGGGAAAATCAAAAATTTTCTCTACTTTTGGCAGTTTTAAGAAATGTAGTATTCAACAAACACGCAAAAAAACAAGGAGAAAAAGTTATGAAAAAAATACTGATGGGGGCATTCATTGCCCTACCGATGTTGGCAGTAGCACAGCAAAAGTACGAACTGAAAGGTGTGCTTAACCCGCAAAGTACGGCTCGCAAGGCATTTTTGGTTTACAGCGAAGCCAACGGAAAAGTGCAATACGACTCGGCAACCGTAGTGGACGGTAAATTCGCTTTTGCCGGCGAGGTGGGTTATCCTATTGTAGCACAACTGCTTATGAAACATGATGGCGACGGGAAAGGGCGTAAAGATGTCCGCATCGTTTATCTGGAAGATGGGGTTATTTCCCTTGCCGGAACGGACTCTATCCACAATGCCAAAGTGGCATCGCCGCTCAATACCGATTTGGACGACTACCGCAACGCTATCAGCGGAGTGGAAAACGAGGCTTTGGCACTCCGCAACCGATTCAGACAAACCAAAGATGCTGCACAGCAGGATGCCATTCGCAAAGAGTTTGACGGTATTTTACCAAAATATCACGCTATTCAGCAAGCGTTTGTGGAGGCTCACCCCAAGTCGTTTGTCAGCTTGATGGTAATCAACGAAATGGTGCAGTACAAAGCCGACGTAAATGTGGTGGCTCGCTTGTTTCAGATGCTTCCGCCCAATGTGCAAAGCTCTCCCGATGGCAAAGCCGTAGGCGAAATGGTGCAAGCCCTTACGGCTACGCAAACGGGAAAAACAGCTCCCGACTTTACGCTGAACGACCCCGACGGCAAGCCTGTGAAACTGTCCGATTTTCGTGGTAAGTACGTGCTATTGGATTTTTGGGCATCGTGGTGTGTACCTTGCCGTGCCGAAAACAAGCACGTGGTAGAGGCATACAACGCATTTAAGGACAAGAACTTCACTATTTTGGGTGTGTCGCTCGACACTAAAAAGGAGGCTTGGCTGAAAGCCGTTGCCGACGACAAACTCACGTGGACACAAGTGTCGGACCTGAAAGGGGCTAAAAGCGAGGTGAAAGAACTTTACGGAGTGAAGGGCATACCTGCCAACTTTTTGATAGCTCCCGATGGCACTATCGTGGCTTCCAACCTCAGAGGCGATGACCTGAAAGCCAAATTGTCGGAATTGCTGGACAAAAAATAGTTCGTTTGTTTTGTGAATATCAATATTAAAAAATACGAGGAAATAATACAATGAAAAAGGTAATAATATTCGCTTTGGCCGTGCTTCCGAGCTTGGCTTTTGCACAGCAAAAATACATACTGAAAGGCACACTCAGCAAAACCTCTACCGCCAAACGTGCCATATTGTGGTACAAAACAAACAACGGCGACGAGGTGAAAGATACTGCAAAAGTGGTGGCAGGCAAATTTGCTTTTGCCGGCACAGTGGAAAGCCCTCGCCTGGCATGGTTGCTTGCGGAACACGCAACGGACAATCAGGCCGATGTCGGCCTGCAACCCGATGGAGCAACAGCATCGCCCCAAAGCGATACCAAACGCGTGTATCTGGAGCAGGGAACTATTTTGCTCACCGGAAACGATTCGGTGGCTTCGGCAACGGCAAAGTCGGCCCTAAATGCCGATTATGACGCTTTCAACAAGGTGCTGGCACCTTTCATACAGCGTTCGGAGGACTTGAAAATGCGATATACGACCTCGTTTACCGACGATGAGCGTGCCGAAATAGGAGAGGAATTTAAGGTGTTGCAAAAGGAATACGAAACGGCACAATTCGACTTTATTCGCAGCCGCTCCGGCTCGGATGTTGCACTTTACATCATCGAGCAATTGTCCATCGGCAGAAGCGATAAAGCTCCGTTGGAAGCCCTCTTTAACCAATTGTCGCCTGCCCTAAAAAGCACTGTCAACGGCAAGAGGTTGCAAAAGATGTTTGCACAGTCCAAAGCCATCGGGGTGGGTAACCAAGCCCCCGACTTTACACTGAACGATGCCGACGGCAAACCTGTGAAACTGTCTGATTTTCGTGGTAAATACGTGCTTGTAGATTTTTGGGCTTCGTGGTGTGGCCCCTGTCGTGCCGAAAATCCGTATGTGGTGGATACTTACAACACGTTTAAGGACAAAAACTTCACCGTTCTGGGCGTGTCATTGGACAACAATCGCGAACTTTGGCTGAAAGCCGTTGCCGACGACAAACTTACGTGGACGCAAGTGTCGGACCTGAAAGGCTGGGCAAGCCCGCTCATCAAGTTGTACAACATCAGCGGCATACCTGCCAACTATCTGATTGACCCTAACGGTAAAATCATTGCTACTACACTGCGTGGCGACGCACTGAAATATTATTTGTACGAACTGTTGGGTAAATAAACGTACAACAGAGTTTTGCCCCTTTCTGTTTGTGGGCGAAAATTAGAGAGGTAACCAAACCATCATTGGATGGTTGGTTGCCTTTTCTTGTTTATAGCTATCTCCCTTAGTTTTCAGGCAGAAAAATATTTTCCGACTTGAAAAAATACTATCTTTGCCGTCTAAAATCAAAACGAATTTAAAAAAAAGAAGCATTTTTTTATTCAGTGCTATGAAGTACTCCGGCCCTATTATTACTTATCTTGCTGTAATACATTTACTTAACTTATTGTTTCAAACCGTATTTCGCTATGTGTTTTATTGGGTGAACGTACCCGTAACAACACAAAATGCCGACCTCGTGTCGGAAGCCTTTTTGCGAGGGGTGCATTTCGATAATGTAATAGCCTGCTACATAATGGCTTTGCCTTTGCTGTTGTGGGCGGTAGCCATCATTTGTGGGC
>JBHBVA010000051.1:0-5932 GCA_041793355.1 Bacteroidota bacterium
TATTCTTTTGCCAAACTCTCCAAGATAGGAGCAATCATTTTGCAGGGGCCACACCAGTCGGCATAAAAATCTACAATGGCGGGCTTGTCGCCCAAATACTTCCAGGTGGAAGAGCTTTCTACATCGGCAACACGTTTCAAAAATTCAGCCTTACTGAGGGTGATTACAGTGGCTTTTACAGTGGTTTTGCTTTTGCCGGATGTTTGGTTTGTGGTGGCGGCTTGCCCCGTGCACGAGAGCGAAATCAATGCCAACACGGCCAACAGCCACATTTTTTTACTGGTTTTCATCATACGTCAATCTCCTTCTTTTTTTATTCTATTCAATTACATAAAGTAGCTCCACGAAACGCCGTCGTGCAAGCGATTGTAGCCCACCTGCTTCAACAGGTTGATGGCCATTGCACTACGATTTCCGCTTCTGCATACTACCACAATATCCGTAGTGGTGGGCAGTTCGCCTACCCGATACATCAGTTGGTCCAGAGGGATGTTTAGCGACTGGGGAACGGCCTCATCCTCAAACTCTTCGGGAGTACGCACATCCAGCAGTATGGCCCCTTGTGCCAATAGTTGTTTCAATTTTTCTATCTCCATAAGGGATGCAAAAGTAATGTATTTTTACGGTTTCACAAAAACAGTAAACATCGTTTTGTCGCATAATGTTCTGTGCAGACGGTATTGTTTGAGGGATATTTAGCCTGTTTTCTCAAGGCTTTCTTACCGGCAACAGTGGGCTGAAAAATAAAATATACCGCTACTGCAACAATTTGTTTATCCGTGCGTTATACCATAGAAAAATTTTTGACACACAATAAATATGAACGAATTAGTAAAACTTGTTTCCGAAAAAACAGGTCTTGCCGAAGACAAGGCTACAGAAGTGGTAAACACCGTGTTGGGTTTTGTAAAAGATAAACTGCCCGCAGGCATCGGCGACCAAGTGATGAACCTTGTGAAAGACCAAAACGGCGACGGCAAGGTAGATTTGAGCGACATTGCAGGTGGCGTGAAGGATATGCTTGGCGGTTTGTTTGGCAAGTAATGAGCAGTATGAAGATTAGCACTTTGCTTGCGTGAAGCATTACCGACAAATACTCAAGAGCTATTGGGCAGGGTTGATACTCTGCCCAATTTTGGTGTTTGTACTTGCCGCAAGCGAAACGCTGCAACCTCGCCTGATGGCACGCATCGTGGACGAGGGCATCACACAGGGCGATAGCCAATTGGTGTGGCAGGTGGGCGTGCAAATGGTGGCGGTGGCTTGCATTGGCGTGCTGGCCGGGCTGAGCAATGTTTATGCCTCGTCGAGAGTGGCGGTAGGTTTTGCCACCGACTTGCGACAGCAGCTTTTCGACAAGATACAACGCTTTTCGTTTGTGGAGCTGGACACATTCCGCCCATCGTCGCTAATCACCCGGCTTACGGGCGACATCACCAAACTGCAAGCCTTGTTGCAGGTGAGCCTCCGCCTGCTGTTGCGAGCTCCGCTTATGATGATGCTGGCACTATTTTTCGTGATTCGCACCAGTGCCGATTTGGGTTGGATTGTAGGGTTGTCTATCCCTATACTCGCCGTTATGCTGTATCTGATTCTTACCAAAGGTTTTCCGCTATTTGTGGCGGTGCAAGAGCGTGTGGATAAGCTGAATGCCGTAGTACGCGAAAACCTGATAAACATCCGTGTAGTGAAATCGTTTGTCCGTGAGGATTTTGAAGAACAGAAATTCCACCGCTCCGTAGAAGACTTACAAGAAGCCGCCGTCAGGGCTTCCAATATGGTTGTTACCATCTTTCCGGCTATGCAACTGGTGATGAACCTCTCCGTTATCCTTATTTTGTGGTTTGGCGGACGCAAGGTTATGAATCAGCATTTGCAGATAGGCGAACTTATTTCGGTGGTAAACTATCTGATACAGATACTTATTTCACTGATGATGCTATCGGTGGTGTTCGTGATGAGCGTGCGTGCATCGGCATCGTCGGCACGTGTAACTGAGGTGCTGGATGCTCCTCTGTCGCTTACATACCCTTGCTATCCACAAGCAGAAAAACAAGGTATCCGACAAGGGGAAATCACTTTCCGAAACGTTTCGTTTCGCTATCCGCAAAGCGAAAACGACATTTTGAAAGGTATCGACCTAAGCATAAAAGCCGGCGAAACAGTAGCGGTGATAGGTGCCACCGGAGCGGGCAAAAGCACACTGTTGCAACTTATTCCACGCTTATACGACGTAACGGAGGGGCAAGTGCTGATTAACGGCATCGACATCCGCAACTTTACGGCAGACGAACTACATACCCAAGTGGCAATGGTGTTGCAACAAAACGAACTGTTTGCCGGAACGGTGGCAGAAAATCTTCGTTGGGGCAATGCCCAAGCATCGCAACAAGAACTGGAATGGGCTGCCCGAACGGCTCAGGCAGACGAGTTTATAGCAACGCTGGAAAACGGATACGATACGCTGTTGGGGCGAAACGGCATCAATGTATCCGGTGGGCAAAAGCAACGTCTGTGCATAGCACGAGCCTTGCTGATGCGTCCCCGTATCTTGCTGTTGGACGACAGTACCAGTGCCGTAGATACACGCACCGAGCGAGCTTTGATGCAAAGCATTACCCAAGAGTTGCCACACACCACCATACTGATAGTTACGCAACGGATAGCAAACACGCAAACGGCCAACCGAATTGTGGTGCTGGACGATGGTGCAATAGAAAGCATAGGCACGCATCACGAACTGCTGTTGCACTCGCCTATCTACAAGGAGTTTTATCTGTCGCAACAAACCTACACGGAGGACTAAACCTATGGCACACGGCAGAATGAAAGGCATACCCGAAAAGCCCAAGCACGGCAAAAAAACCGTACTCCGTCTGCTACGCTATCTGGCAGGCAACAGATGTTTGCTGGCTGTGGTGATGTTGCTGGTGCTGATAAATATCGGCACGGGATTGGGAGCATCGTACCTGATGCGTCCCATCATCAACAACTACATTGTGCCGGGCAATGCCGACGGACTGGCAGAAATGCTGTTATTGTTGTTAGGTGTGTATCTGCTGGGAGTGGTTGCCACAAACATCGAATACCGACTGTTGAACGTAATGGGACAAAAAAACGGTGGCACGCATCCGCAAGGACTTGTTTCACAACGTGCAACGCCTGCCCGTAGGCTATTTCGATAAAAAACAGTACGGCGACCTGATGAGCCTCTACACCAACGATATGGACCGCGTAAGCGAGGCACTCACCGACAATCTAGCGGACTTTATCACCGCCATACTTACCTTGCTGGGCATCGTGGGACTGATGCTCTACATCAGTCCGTTACTTACGCTGGTGTGCTTTGCCATTCTACCCTTGATGATGCTTGCCCCCACTTTCATCGTAAAGCGGAGCAAAACTCACTTTAAGGCTCAACAGCAAGCACTTGCCCGGCTCAACGGCTTTGTGGAGGAAAAAATGAGTGGTCAGAAGGTGATAAAAGTGTTTGGAGCCGAAGAGCGTACCCGACAACAGTTTGCCGGGCTCAACCACGATTTGAAAGCACAGTCGCTGAAGGCCCAGCTGTTTTCAGGTGCGATGATACCCACTATGCAGGCACTCACTACGCTCAATTTTGTACTGGTAACAGTGGTGGGAGCTTTGCTTGCCATAGTCAGAGGGCTGGATATTGGCGGACTTGCCACCTTTGTGCAATACACCCGCCAATGGGGGCAACCGATGAATCAGCTTGCCAACCTCTACAACAACCTGCAATCGGCTGTGGCGGGAGCCGAACGCATCTTTGCCGTCATCGACGAACAACCCGAACCCTGCGACATCGACACAGCCCTGGCTCCTGCGGTGCAAGGCAAGCTCGAATTTCAAGATGTGTGGTTCGAATATCAACCTCACACCCCTATCCTCAAAGGCATAAACCTCACCATAGAGCCGGGCGAAAAGGTGGCTTTGGTAGGCAAAACCGGAGCAGGAAAAACTACTTTTCTGAACCTGTTGCCACGCTTCTACGACGTGGCGAAGGGCGAGATACGCATCGACGGCATTCCCCTCACCGCTTTTAGCCGAAGCCACTTGCGGAGCATACAAACCATAGTGCTGCAAGACACACATTTGTTTGCCGGCACGGTGATGGAAAACATACGCTACGGCAGGCTCGATGCCACCGACCAAGAGGTGATAGATGCCGCACGCCTCACCTCGGCACACTCCTTTATCCGCCGACTACCACAAGGCTATCACACACTACTCGAAAATGACGGAGCCAACCTCAGTCAGGGGCAGCGACAACTGCTAAGCATTGCCCGCTCGGCAATTGCCAACCCTGCCATACTGCTGCTGGACGAGGCTACAAGCAACATCGACACCCGTAGCGAAATGCTGATACAAAACGGACTGGACAAACTGATGCAAAACCGCACGAGCATAGTGATAGCACATCGCCTGTCCACCGTGCAAAATGCGGACAGGATATTGGTGTTTCACAACGGGCAGATTGTGGAAAGTGGCACACACGCACAACTGCTCGCCCTGCAAGGACACTATTTTGCCCTGCACACACGCACCTTTCATTCGTAGGTGGGAAATCTTTTTGGAGTGCGTAAGTGGATTATTTACAAAAGCATTTGCTATCTTTGCCAACGGATAAAACAAGCAAAAAATGCAAATTACCACAGCAAACACACCCTATGTTGGCACCATAAACTTTATGGTAAACTCCGTTTGCCCCTACCCGATGCTTGATTTTACCTCCCTTATTCACATTTATCAACAATATTATCTTGGGGAAACTCCGTCCTATCTCGGGGAAGCTTCGTCCTATCTTGGGGAAGCTCCGTCCTACTTTGGGGGAAGTCCGTCCTATCTTGGGGAAGCTCTGTCCTACTTTGGGGAGGGTCGTAATATTTACACACATACTGCCCCCCTCGCATCAAAGAAGGGAGCAAGACTATAAGAGAAAGTATTTTTTAATCACCTTTTAATGTAATTTTAAGTTATGAGAAAAATCATTGCCATTATCGCCCTGACGATGCTGTCGGGTATCGTGCTGGGGCAGACCAGCGTAAAGGTAGGACTACTTTACTACGGAATCACGAGTGAAAGCACCGTAAGTGTAACATCGGAGCTACCGGACGGTTTCTACAACGAGGGACCAGAGCCTGCAGGCCACATCAGCATTCCCCCAACCGTGAAGATAAAAGATAAAACATACACCGTAACAAGCATCGATAATTACACATTCGCTACTTGCCAGGAACTTGTAAGTGTGAATATCCCTCACACTGTAACAAGCATCGGAGAAGAAGCATTTTCCGGTTGCCCAAAGCTGGCAGGTATCAACGTGGATGCAGCAAATCCGGCTTATTCATCACAGGATGGAGTGTTGTACAACAAAAACAAAACCTCGCTACACTTCTACCCTACAACAAAAGCCGGAGGATTTACGATTCCTAATTCTGTAACAAACATCGCTGATAAAGCCTTTTTAGATTGCTTTCAACTGACGAATATCATCATCCCTAATTCCGTAAAAAGCATCGGTAACGAAGCATTCTACAATTGTGCAAAACTGACAAATATAAATATCCCAAACTCCGTTACAACTATCGGAAACAGTGCATTTGGGGGTTGCACAGGGTTGGCAAGTATAAATATTCCCAACTCCGTTACACACATCGGAAACAGTGCATTTTTTGATTGCACAGGGTTGGCAAGTATAAATATTCCAAATTCCGTTACAAGCATCGGAGAAGATATATTTTGGGGTTGTACAGGGCTCGCAAGCATTAACGTAGATGCAGCAAACCCGGCTTATACCTCACAGGATGAAGTGTTGTATAACAAAACCAAAACCATACTATATACCTGCCCTGCAAAAAAAACAGGAGAGTTTGTCATTCCTAACACCGTAACAAGCATCAAAGATGGAGCA
>JBHBVA010000052.1:0-10412 GCA_041793355.1 Bacteroidota bacterium
CCTATTGCGGACCTGTTATTTTTCTGGGGCTGGCTGTTCCGCACCTTTGCCGAAGCATTTTTCGCACGTCCGACCACCGCATTTTGATGCCGGCAGTAGCATTGGTGGGTGCCGCATTGGCTCTATTTTGCGGCTTGATAGCCCGTCTGCCCGGTTTCGAAGGAGCTTTGCCCATCAATTCGGTAACGGCACTTATTGGTGCCCCCATTGCCATATCCATCCTTTTTGGTAAACGAAGGAGCGAATTGGCTGTGTAACATACTATAAAACAAGAACAATCGGACGAATACTGCTCCGTTTGAGCTTGAGGAGCGACTTGGTGTACCTGCAAATTGAGCAATAAACACAGGCATTGTTTGCAAGTTGAGGTTGTTGTGCAACAGTTTCGAGTTTGTTGGACTTTTGCATTTGCTTGTGCTTTGTAGTACCTTTGCAGCCTTGATGCGAATAAGATTTTTTAAGGATTAAAAATATAGTTAGAAAAAATGATTACAACAGACCAACTAAAAGAAGTGTTGGAACGCGAGCAAGCGTTGAGGGGGTATCTTTGACATTGATGCAAAGATAATAGAACTGGAAGAACAAGAACTGCGAACGCAGGCTCCCGAATTTTGGAACGACAACAAAGCCGCCGAAGAGCAAATGAAAAAAATACGCTCGCTAAAAGGTTGGATTACAGGTTACAATGCCGTGAAAAGTGCTGTGGAAGAACTACAATTGGCATTCGACTTTCTGAAAGAAGGAATCACCAGCGAAGAGGAATTGGACGAGGCTTATCTGCGAGCCAAAGAGCTTTTGGAGGACTTGGAACTGAAAAATATGCTCCGCCGAGAGGAAGACAAGCTGGGTGCCGTGCTGAAAATAAATAGTGGTGCCGGTGGTACCGAAGGGCAGGATTGGGCATCGATGCTATTCCGCTTGTATCAGCGATGGAGCGAGGCTCACGGCTACAAAACCACCATCACCAACTGGCAAGAGGGCGATGAGGCAGGCATCAAAACGGCAACCATACAAATAGAGGGCGATTTTGCTTACGGCTACTTAAAATCCGAAAACGGAGTGCATCGGCTGGTGCGAGTGTCGCCGTTTAATGCACAAGGCAAGCGGATGACCTCCTTTGCGTCGGTGTTTGTGGTGCCGTTGGTGGACGATACGATTGAAATAGAGGTAAATCCTGCCGATATTACGTGGGATACTTTCCGCTCGTCGGGAGCCGGTGGACAAAATGTAAACAAGGTGGAAACCGGAGTTCGCTTGCACTACAAATACAAGGATGAGGAAACAGGCGAGGAGAAAGAAATAGTGATAGAGAATACCGAAAGCCGTTCACAGTTTGGCAACAAGGACAATGCTATGCGGTTGCTCAAGTCGCAACTGTACGAAATAGAATTGGAAAAACGTCGTCGCCTGCAAAACGAGGTAGAAGCAGGCAAGATGAAAATAGAGTGGGGGTCGCAAATACGCAGTTACGTGTTCGACGACCGTCGAGTAAAAGACCATCGCACCAATTACCAAACCTCCAACGTGCAAGCTGTGATGGACGGCGATATAGATGCTTTCATCAAAGCCTTTTTAATGGAGTTTGGCGAAAGTGCATAGTTTTTCGGGCGGGTCATTGTACAGAAAAAAACTTCCTCTCACTCCGATGCAAACGGAATGGGAGGAAGAATTTTTGTCCTAAACTTGGGTGTAAAAGGGCGATGAATTTGTAACCCAAAGATGTTGTAAATGAGTTCCCTCACTTGCTCGTTTTTCTATGCCTATTTCGAACTGTCTGGATTCCAATAATTTGTGAGTTCGGTAAAAAAAACTACCTTTGCAAAAATCGACATAAAAGCCTCGTGCAAAATACAAGGGCTTTGTTGATAATACAAACAATAATAACTTAATAAGAAAATAATGATGAAGCAGAAAGTTACAAAATTGCTTACTATTGGCACTCTTCTATGTACTGCAGTGCCTACACAAGCTCAAAAAACAGAGGATGTAACATTTTCACTCACACCGGTAGTTGGTTACACTATTTGGAGTGATAACCTCAATTTAGGAAATTCTCCTTTTTGGGGTATTCAAGGAGGTTTTGGGATTGGCTCAAACTTTGAGTTACGTGGTGGATACGAACGTACGTTTGATTTGAAGAGTAAACTCAATGGTTCAAGTTGGAATGTACTGTCAAACCTCGCAGGTAAGATGGAAAACACCACAGTAGATATCAGCAGATGGGGCGGGGAGATGAAAGTTAATCTTTGGCGTGGGCCGGCTATTACCCCTTATCTAACGGCAGGAGGAGGTGTTATGAAATTTAAGTATAACGCTCCTGACACAACCTCCACTTATAGTGAAAAACAACTATATGCTTCTTTAGGAGCAGGCTTGAAGGTAAATTTAGGACGTAATTTTGTGTGGGCTATTGAAGGGAAAAATATGCTCTTCAACGTAAACTCGCAGAATGCTTACCTTGTTCCCGGAGCAAATGCCGACAAAGTGTTGCAAAACTGGAACCTACAAACGTCGTTTACATATTATTTTGGTAATGGCAATTATGCTTCTACCGATAAAGTATTTACGGCATATCGTAACATGTTTACTGATGGTTTTCGAGGAATGAAATTTGTTGTGGAACCCTCAGTTGCGTATATAAACTTTAATGATGAGTCGATGTTCCGCGACCAGTGGATGGCTGGGGTTTCTGCCGGAGTAGATTTTTCATCTCTCATTGGTGTGCGTGGTTTTTACTACTCTGCAACCAAAAATCCCGATAAATTGGAGCCAAGTCTTACGAGTAACCTACAGATGTACGGAGGTAACTTATTCGTTCGTCTTAACCAACCACGTGGTGTAACTCCCTATCTGAATTTGGGAGCCGGCTACCTGAATGTGAATGAGGATAAGTATCTTGACTCGTATAATACATACAATGCCAAAAGTGGTTGGTTTGCCTTGGGTGGTGTCGGTATGGAAGTTCCATTGGGCAAAAACATGGCTCTATTTGCCAGTGCTAATGCAATGATAAACGAACAAGACAATCCGGATGCTACGCAAGTATATGAACCATCGCAAGTGAAAGTAAATATGATGTACACAGGTGGAGTTCGTTTCAACTTGGGAGCATCCTCCAAAAATGGAACAGCTCTGTATAAGTCGTATGCTGAAGACCTTCGCCTAGCTGAGCAAAAAGCAAATATGGAACGTTTCAATCAGATGAAAGCGGAATACGATAAGCGTATTGAGGAACTAAACAGCGAATTGATGGAGGCTGCTACCTACAAAGATACTTTAGCAATGACTCGTGTGCTGCTGGAGCGTGAACGTACACAAAAGTTAAGAGCTGATATAGAAGCACGTACCGATGCGGTGGTTCGTTCTGTACAGGAAGTTGCTACTAACAAACCTGCGAATCAGGTAGCGATAACTACATCACAGTTCGACACACTAGTTCAACGTGTTGTAAATGAACTTCGTAAGGAGCGTAGGGCTGCAATTGTTCCTAAGTCATCTTCCCTGGTTGAGCAATTGATTCTACTGAATGCTTTGCAGCAAGGACAAATGTCTACACAACAAGTAATTTCAACAGTTAAGCCTGTAACTACTACTCAAAATACGAGTGATACATCTTCCTTAGTGCTGCAAAAACTCAATGAAATTACTAATCGACTGGAAAAAAACGAGAAGAATGTAGGTCTTGTTCGAGAAGAATTATCTAAAATTCAGTCTCCTAATTTATATGCACCTGTTCGTTCAGAGAATGTGGTAACTCACGTGTTAACCCCATCAGACCAGGTTATTCAGACTGCTACAACATACGACATCACTAAGCCTAATCGTTTGGCTATCTTTACCGGACCCTCTTTTGGTGATGCTGTGAATTGGAATGTAGGTGTGCGTGCGTATAAACAATTAGGTACTTCTAACTTTGATTTTATGCCCGAAGCGTTTCTTGGTTTAGGTAAGGATACAGGTTTTGGTTTGTCGGCAAACATAGTGTACAATACGAAACTGGTCATTGCTTCAAAATTTCAGCCTTATGTTGGTTTAGGTTTAGGGTACACACACGTTGGCAAAGTTAATCGAATAGGAATGAATACACTTATAGGTGCAAATATTAATAGTATTTTGGGCGGCAAATTTTTTGTAGATTATTCTATTCGCAATGCCTTCCGTAATAACCAGTTTGTAGCCGGATACCGTTTTGACTTTTGATTTATCCTCTTAACTTGTTTGAAAAAAAATGAGAGTTAACTGTAAATATCTATTGTTGCTGTTCACTATGGTATGGTTTACCATATCAATGAATGCACAGCAACAGATGCAGACTGATACACTTATCGTGACGGACGAAAACAAGCTCTTAGAGGGTGTCCGCCAAATTGTAAATGCCATTTTAGACACAGAGCCTCAAAATGTTGTGTCGGATAGCGACCAGTTATTGTTGTTGACATATTTACTTAACCAACGTAGTTTTTTACCCGTTGGTAATGTATCTGTGTTACCCTCAAGTAATTCTAACGAACGTTTGGATAGGATAGAGGCGTTACTAACTCAATTGTTACGGGCAAAAAACACAACAAATAGTAGTACCCCTATTATAATGCCGCAGCTAATTTTGCCTCAGAATGAGCAGAAGACCACAGTTCCGGTAGTTAGCACATCTGTGAAACCTCAGGTAAAAGTGATACGCGATACAATACGCACGCAAGAAGAACGTCTTGTAACAGACGTACGTGTTGTCCGCGATACAATTTACCAGCCTGTTGTGGTAGAAAAAACACCGCAAGTACAGATAATACGAGATACTACTGTGTTACGCTCTACGCAACAGTCTAGGATAGGCTATATGCGTCAGGTGTTTTTTGAGCAAGGTAAGGCTATTCTTTCCTCTGCTAGCAAGATTGCTTTAAGCGATGTTTTGGCAACGATGAAATATAGCTCCGATGCCCAATTTGTACTGACTGGTTATGCCTCGCCGGAAGGAAATGCCTTGCTGAATAAGAAATTGGCGGAAAAACGTTGCAGTGCAGTGTATCAGTATTTGGTGAGTAATGGTATTGACCCCAATCGACTAAGGATACATCCGGGAGGAGTGGATAATACCCGGCAGCCTAAGGCTATTGGTCGTCGTGTAGATATTGTGATGCAATTCTAATGGCAATAATTATTTAACAAAAAAGCGGTACTCTTAAAAAGCTAAAGAGTGCCGCTTCTGTTTTTCGTAAGGGGCTATACCTTTTTAGCTCTATGCTGCGTTTGGGTAGCCGTTGGCGATAGACTTCAGCCTGCTCGGCGTTGGGTAACACAAAGTGCTCTAACCCAATCTGTTCGTGGCCGGCATCTTTCAGCTAATCTTTGGTTTGGGCAAACAGTTGTGCCTTGATTTGCGGTGATGGTAATCCTGCCTCCTCCGTAGTGGATTTGCGACACTTTTCGCCCTTGCAAGAGCAATGGCAATGCCATTCGGATTTCGTGTCGGGTGGAAGCAGGCAAGATGAAAATGGAGTTTGGCGAAAGTGCGTAGCTTTCGGGCCTGAAAAATAAAGGACATTGTACAGAAAAAAATCTTCCTCTCACTCCGATGCAAACGGAATGGGAGGAAGAAATATCGGAGTCCTAACTTAAATTCCTACTTTTTGAAACCCTTCAGTTTGAATACGATAGGTAAGCTGAAGTAAGCGTCCACCACTTTGCCTTTGTGCTTACCCGGATTCCATTTCGGCATCTGCGACACCACACGTAGAGCTTCCTCATTCATTAGCGAGGTAGCCCCCCGCTTCACTACGGGATTGATAACATTACCCTGTTTATCTACTGTGAAGCCTATTACAACCCTACCTTCTCTCTCTTTGGCAGCATCAGCAGGGGGATATTGCAGATGGCGAGCCAGATATTTGGACAACATTTGAACCCCTCCGGGAAATGAGGGCATTTCGTCCACCGCCTCAAATGGTTCTCCGTCCTCGTAAGGGGCAACGGTAAATTTGGGAGCTTCAAGCCACGTTGCCATTGTCGATTTTTTACCCGATGCTTTTTCCGTTGTTACTTCCAATGTCTGTTTCACGACAGCATCATCCGTAATGTTCAAGGTGTTTGTGGTCAATGCAATCGCATTTTGCGAAGCTTGCAATTGGTTGCTTAGCAATAGCAGAGCCGCCACGGGCATTGCCAATAAATACTTTGTGGCCGTGTGCCACGCACTTTTTTTGTTCATCATTGCAATTCGTTGTTTAATTTGTAAAACATTAAAATAATTGTTTACCGCCATTTGTTGTCCTCTGCAGTAGGTTTGCAACAGAATGTATTGGTATGTTTTGGCATTGCAGCCACTCGTCAGCACACTGCGGTCTGCCAGATTTTCGTGATTGATTTGCATCTCTTTCCGCCACAGATAGATGACAGGATTCCACCACAACAACACCGTTGCCACGTGTATCAACAACACATCTGCCGAGTGCCACTGACGCACGTGAGCCAATTCGTGGCAAAATACTTCCGAAAAGTGATTTTCGCTTTTGCTTATAAAAATCCACCTGAAAAACGAAAATGGCAACGTTCCCTGCGGAAGAAATATCAAACGACAGTCAGCTTGCCGATGTGATGGCAAACTCCTCCGCAACCGCACGATGCTTGCTATCTGCCACATTAAGCGGCATAGCATTACCGCTGCACCAACTACAAAAACATACACCGACCAAGTGTGCCACGAGCTGGAGCCCTCGAAAGGCTCTGTTGTAAAGGGAGATACCACTACCTCCGTAAGTGTGTGTACCACAGGTATATCCACTTCGCTTGGGAACGAAAAATTGATGAAAGGGAAAGCAAACGAAAAAGCAAGTGTCATCAGCAAGTAAAAACGTTTGAGCTGTAGCCACGTGTCATTTCGCAGAAACAGAGCATACAAGGCATAAAACAGAAGCTGAGCGATGCTTACTTTCAAGGCGTAAACGGATATTTCGGCGACCATAGCAAGGTATTTTGTTAAGGGTTCGACTCTTCAATCATTCGGATGATGTCCTGCAAATCGTTGGGCGACAGCTTCTCCTCTTTCACAAAGAACGACACCAATTCCTTGTACGAGTCGGCAAAATAATTGCTCACTACTGTGGAGAGGAATGTTTTTTTGTACTCCTGTTCCGAAATGGCGGGAGCAAACACATTGATGCTTCCAAACTTGCGAGTGGATACGTAGCCCTTACTCTTGAGGTTGCGAAACACCGATGCCACCGTTGTGTAAGGCGGGCGAGGGTCGGGCAAAGCATTCCATACGTCTTTGATGGCACACATCTCCTGCTTCCAGATGTGAAGCATTATCGCCTCTTCTTGATGGGTCAATTTTTCCATATTCTTGTTACTTTGTTTTCGTAATCATCTGATTACTCAACTACTATTTTTTCGCAAATGTATTTACCTTCCGTTTTCAATCCAAATATCTGACGCTATTTTATTCGCAATGCGTAAATATTTAACCTTTATTAAATATATTCGACCACTATTTAAGCATTTTAGCCATAGCAAAATGGCTGATTACGCTCTTGCTTGCCAAGTGTCGGATTTTTTTTCGGTTTTCCATCTAATTAATGATTTAACATTCATAATACTTGTATAATAGAAAGTTTTTTGTAGTTTTGGAGTCAATAAACAGTTTTTATCAAAACAACTTGTTACATTATGAAGAAAATTTTTACTCTGTTGTTCATTTTTGTCTGTCTTGCATCAGCTGTGGCACAAACTCAAAGTCCGCCACTGGGGCTAATACCTTTACCCCAACGGGTTACACAAGGTTCGGGACACTACAACTTGCTGACAAACAGCCGTATAACGGTAGCCGATGGTTTAGACGAAGCGACACTCGTTTCCGTGCGACGTGTAGCAAACGAATTGAGCGTGGCAACCGGTCAAAGTTTTGAAGTAACCACATCCTCAAACGGAGGTATCCGCATAGAGGTAAGCACCTCATTGCCAGCCGAAAGCTATACCCTAAACGTTACTACCGAAGGCATCCGCATTGTGGGAGGCGATGCAGCAGGCGTATTCTACGGCTTGCAAACGCTGAAGCAACTACTGCCACGTGCCGCAATGGCGGTAGTGTATGATGCCGATGCTCAATGGCAGGTGCCTGTGGTAAGCATTGAGGATACGCCCCGATTTGCTTGGCGAGGTTTTATGCTGGACGAAGGTCGACATTTTTTCGGCAAAGAAGAGGTAAAAAAAGTGCTGGATATGATGGCAACATACAAGATGAACCGCTTTCATTGGCACCTTACCGAAGACCAAGGATGGCGTATCGAGATAAAAAAGTATCCAAAGCTCACAACGGTGGGTTCGGTGCGTAAATGGACAAACGACTGGTACAACAACAATCAGCCCGATTACACACCTTATGGTCCGTTTTTCTATACGCAAGATGACATTCGCGAAATTGTGACCTATGCCAAAGAAAGGCACATCGAAATATTGCCGGAGGTGGATATGCCCGGACACTTTGTGGCAGCCCTCACCGCTTATCCGGAGTTTAGCTGCACCCCTAATGCACGCCGAGAGGTGTGGGTAGATGGTGGCATCTCTCACGATGTATTAAACGTAGCCAATCCGCAAGCGGTGGAGTTTGTAAAGGATATTTTGGACGAGCTGATTGAGCTGTTTCCCTTTCAATACATTCACATCGGTGGCGACGAGGCTCCTACCAATGCATGGCAAAACAATGCCGAATGTCAGGCTCTTTTGCGTTCGCTAAATTCTACCAACTATCACGACTTGCAAACTCACTTCTACCGCCAAATAAACACGCACTTGCAGGGAAAAGAAGATGTATCCAAACGGAGAAAAATCATCGCTTGGAACGAAACACTAAACGGCTCCACCGACGGACTGAATGTTACCATTATGGCATGGATAAATGCCGACAATCAGGCAAAATTGGCTGCCGAACGGGACTTGGATGTGATATTAACCCCTCAGATTCCGTATTACATCAACCGCAGGCAAAGCACACTGTCCACCGAACCTTGGACACAGGGACACGGCCACGAAACTGTGGAACGTGTGTATAATTATGTGCCTGCTTCCAACGTTTCGGGCAGTTTGCTAAATCACTACAAAGGTGTGCAAGCCAACTTTTGGACAGAACGGGTAAATTCAGGCAAGTTATTGGAATACTTGATGTTACCTCGCTTGGCCGCCGTAGCCGAAGCCGGCTGGACTCCGCAATTGCAACGCCACTACAACAATTTTGTGGAACGTATCCGTCAGGATACTGCTTTCTACAAATTGAAAGGATGGGATTACGGAAAACACATTATGCAACCCGAACCCCCAACGTTGCCCCAAGTATCCTCTTCTGCCGAAAAAATATGGCATCGCATCATTTCGGTAAGTACCGACCAAAACAGACAGGGCAAGTGCATCGAGCTGTTGCAAAATAGCTCGCCCATCCTCTCGCAACACAGTACCGCTCGTGCGGGAATGCTTTGGAGCAATACCGTTGCTTCCTCCGCCGATGCAGCGTACAACTATCAGTGGTGGGCATTTGTAGAAAGCCCCACAGAAAAAGGGCGTTACGCTTTGGTATGCAAGGCAATGCCCAACGGCTCGGTGCGAGGCAATGCCACAGCAGGCAACAATACCGGCAGATGGACGTACGACGAGAACAATCTGCACTACGATTTTGTGTTAGGCGAAACCTTTGAGAACGGAAACACTCCGAGCGTCAGCATTCGTTCGGTGCATCACAACGGTTGGTATGTAAACCTTGCGGCAGCAGGGCAGCAATATTCTATCAACTTGTGGTCGAATGCCTCCGACAGCAAAGCCGGAATGTGGAGCATTGTGCCTTTGCTGCATCGCGAAAAGCAAGAGCTGGCACAACTTATTCAGTCGGCACAATATTTGGTGCAACAACCCACCTACGAAAACGCAGCCGATGCACAGCCCGGCACATATAGTGCAGCCGAGCAAACGTTGCTTTCACAAGCCATTGCCACTGCCCTTGCACAACAAGCATCTGCCACCACCGAAGAAGCTGTGGAGAGTGCAAAAAGTGAGCTGAACACACGTGTTTCGGCTTTCAAGGCTTCTCTCGTGGGCTTGGTAGCCGGAGGCGAATATCGCATTTATTCCACTAAATATCAATCTCATTGCATAGGTATTGACAATCAGAATTTTTTGCAGGTTACAGAGGACAGCCTTTCCGATGCTACCGCTTGGCTGTGTGCCACCGCTTCCGCTATCTCCAAAGTGGGAAAAAGCAGTGTAATCTTAAGCAACAAGGCTCAAAATCACTTACATCTCTTAGCTTTTCATGAACCGGCAAAAGCCACCTCCACACGTTCGAGCGTGGTGCTCAACTGGGATTTTAATCGCTCAACGTGGCGACTATCGGCAAACACCACTTCTACCACTTTCCTCTTTCCGATGCCGCCCAC
>JBHBVA010000053.1:0-3902 GCA_041793355.1 Bacteroidota bacterium
GAAGAAATCACCGCCAACGTAGAGGTTCGCGAGGTGTTCAAAATCACCAAAGTGGGTTCGGTGGCAGGATGTATGGTGAAGGACGGAAAAATCAAACGTTCCAACAAAATCCGCCTTATCCGCGACGGTATTGTTATTTACTCCGGCGAATTGGGGTCGCTCAAACGCTTCAAAGACGACGTGAAAGAGGTGGCATCGGGTTACGAGTGTGGTCTGAACATCGCCAACTACAACGACATTAAGGTGGGCGACATCATCGAAGCATTTGAAGAAATAGAAGTAAAGAAAACACTGTAAATTAGTAATATAAAGTTATTTTTAGGGTTAATAAACTAAAGATAGGAGCCTCCCTGACCTCTTGTGAAAAAGGTTGGGGAGTTTTTTTATTGCGAAGAAAACATTTTAGAACCCTGTGTGTTTTATTTCCCATACAAACTAAGAAAAAGAGAATTAGCAATTAAAATTATGAAGAAAACATTTGTATCCCTTATGGGAATGGCTGCAATAGCCTTTGCCGTAGCATCTTGCAACGGTCAAAAATCAAGTTCGTCAGTGCAAGCAAACGACTCGGCACAAGTGTCGGCCGTGAGCGACGGCATCCTTGCCATCGACAGCACCGCATCGTATCTCACCTGGAAAGGCTTTAAGCCCGGTGGCGAGCATTACGGAAAATTGCCCGTGTCGACAGGTGAAATTTCGGTAGTAGAGGGCAAACTCAAAGGCGGAAACATTACTGTGGCAATGAACGGCATCGTAGTGGAGGACTTGCAAGGCGAAATGGCGGCACAGCTGAAAGCTCACCTCGAAAACGAAGATTTCTTTGAGGTAGCTACCTATCCTACAGCACGTTTTGAGCTGACCGACATTCCTGCCGACGGTATCGCTGTGGACAGCATCCGCGAGCTGAAAGGTAACCTCACGCTGAAAGGTGTAACCAAAAATATCACCATTCCTGTATCGGAAGTGTCTGTAAATCAAGATGGAAAGTATGTGGCAAAAAGTGCTACTTTCCGCAACAATCGTGCCGACTGGAATGTGAAATACGGCTCAAAAAGCTTCTTCACAGGTTTGGGCGACAAGTTCATCAACGACGAAATAGAGCTTAGCTTCGTATTGCAAGCCAAGTAAAAGCATCCGCAGATACAGAAAACGCACGGCAAGCCTGCTCCCGAATCAGCAAGGGGGCAGGCTTCTTTGTAGAATTAAAATTGCGTTGGTTGTTGAAAGTTTATTCCATACCTTTGTTGGGTAAAATCTGCTGTTCGTTGTTTGCAGTATTTTTGAAATTAGATTAGTTTATGACAAAAGACCTTACTACATCAAATGTCGAAAGACAGAATGTTCTGAATAACCGTTTTGCAGTAGAAGAGATGCAGAATCAGCTACTGATAGAGGGCATGCTTTTTGAGGGAGAATATCGATATACAAAAAAAATGGTAGCAGATTTCTACGGAGTAGAGGAACGCACTATAGAACGTTACCTTGAGCTTCACGGCGACGAATTGAGATATAACGGATATGTTTTATGTAAGGGTAAACAATTGAAATCCTTTAAGTTACAATTTGCTCCCGTCGTTGATGTCGGGAGCAAAACTACTCAATTGGGATTGTTCAACTTTCGCTCGTTTGTTAATTTGGGAATGCTGCTAACCGAAAGCGAAAAGGCAAAAAAGCTTCGGAGTTTGCTTCTCGATATTGTTATCACTACCATTAACAACCAAACAGGAGGTGGAACAAAATTTATCAATAGGAGAGATAAAGGCTATCTTACTGCTGCCATCCAAGAAGAAAATTATAGAAAAGAGCTAACATCAGCTGTGGGGAGGTATGTAGGCGGTCATAAAACATACAAATATGCTCAGGTAACGGACCTTATATACAAAGCTGTTTTTCGAGAAAATGCCAAAGAATACCGAGAAATATTAAATCTTGATAGTCGAGATAATGTGCGACATACGCTGTATGCAGAGGTACTGCTTGTTATTGCCTCTTTTGAAAATGGTGTGGGTTCTGCTATTCAAGAAAAACACAAGCAGTTGAATAGGCAAATCACTATGGATGAAGTAGCATTGATTATCAATGAGTTGTCGGAGCATCCGATGCAAAAACCTTATCTTACAGATGCTCGGACTAAGATGGCATCGCGAGACTTTGGCTTCCGTTCCGCTTATCACCACAATATTGCAGAGTATCTGAAAGCGGTAACACCCGAAGAGTTCGAACGCTTTATGGGGAGCGATTCAATCGACTTTGATACCATCTTGGAGGAAAATAAAGATGTACTCAAACGTTTAAAGCAAGCAGAGGAATGAATGCTATCCAATACATTCCTTACGAAGAGGTTCTGAAAGTTTACCAAAAAACGATAGAAAAAAGTGGTGGCGGCTTACAAGGTATTCGTGATGAGGGTGGAATTCGAGCTACATTGCAGTTTGTGCAACACGATGATTACTACCCTTCGTATGCCGACAAGTTGACGTACCTCGTTTTTCGCTTCTGTTCGGGGCATTTTTTCGATGATGGCAATAAGCGAATAGCCTTGACTTTGGGGGTTTATTTTCTTCAAAGTAACAAATATTATTGGGAGGCGTGTATCTTTATGAGGCATTTCGAGGCATTCATCTACCACATAGCAGCATCTCGCATAGACCAAGACTTACTTAGACGTATTGTTCAGTGCTTTCTAGACAGAATAGAATATGATGAAACCTTGAAATTAGATATTGCTCGTGCAATGAGCAAATGAGGTGCCTCCGTGAACGAATAAGCGGATACATAACCACATAAGCCTGCTTACTGAGTTTTTTCTTGGTAGGCAGGCTTATGTGTGTGGAAATGTTCAGATTTTGGAGCAAAAAAATACACAAGTCCCTACAAACTTCCCCCAAAAAATACTACATTCGCCCTCCGATACCGAGAGACGAACGTATGGTGAAAAGTGTAGCAAAACCGATGTTTGCCCTTCGCAAGCAAATAACCAAGCTGTATGCCAAAGTGCGGCATCGGCGTGGGCACGGCATACACTCGCCTTTTGTGTATCACTTTGTTACCTGCGTTGTGGAAAACAAGCATCCGTTTTACGCTTATCAGGATGTAGAGCAGTATTTGTGGAAGCATTTCGGTACACAGCGGAGAATAAGGAAGATACATCGTTTCCTGTTTCGGGTTTCGCATCATTTTCGAGCCCAAAACATTCTACAGATAGGTGTTGGTAGTGGGGTAGAAAGCCTTTGTTTGCTTGCCACAGGTAACAACGTCCGCCTTACGTGTGTAGAGGCGTCGCTTACTCGGCAAACGCAAGTTAAGCCTTTGCTGTCGCCTTACCACGAGCGGATAACGTGGCACAGTCAACTGCCCACGGACTTAGCTCACCAATACGACCTTATTTACCTCGATTTCAATACTTTCGAAGGTGATGTTTTTGCCCTAATGGAGCGTTTGTCCGGGTGTGTGCATCAGCATAGCGTGATTATTCTGTACAATATCAGAACAAACCTCAGAGTTTATTCGTTAGTTGAACAAATGCGAAAATTGCCTCAAGTACGGGTGTCGATGGATATGTACAAAGTGGCGGTGTTGTGCTTCAACAGTAAATATTTCAAACAACACTATTTGCTTAGTTATTAATACGTTACAAAAATATGGGAAAGAGTATAGTTTACACAAAAACAGGCGATAAGGGTAAAACCTCGTTGGTGGGTGGCACTCGCGTAGAAAAAAATCACGTCCGTTTAGAAGCATACGGCACGGTGGACGAACTGAATTCGTTTGTAGGTCTGTTGGCACTACAAATAACCGAACCCGAATTGCAGAGCGATTTGGAATTTATCCAAAACAAACTGTTTTCCGTAGGCGGATATTTGGCGGCCGAAGAAGAGGTAGCAGACAAAATTCCGAGTATC
>JBHBVA010000054.1:0-3105 GCA_041793355.1 Bacteroidota bacterium
AAACGTAATTAATGACACAAATCGCTTTGATGCCGGTTTGGGCGGCGGTGCCAAAGTAGAATTGGGTAAAATATCTGTAGGTTTGGGCGTTGATTATGGTTTGACCACAGTCAACAAGAATACAGAAGGGGGAAAAGCTCGCAATATGAATGCGGGCCTCAGCGTTGGCTACAAATTCTAATCCTTAATACACAAGGACCACAACATTACAAAAAGGCATCCGCATCCGGGTGCTTTTTTTGTTGCAGATTTATTACTTCCGCTTCTTAACCTGCTGAGAACGATTGCTCACAACAGATGTTGCACAATATATGCGAGTATAATCCTACACAAAAAGTAGTAAGATATAGCTTTTATGATGTTTTTTTCTTCTATTTATTTGTTGTATTTCAAATATTATATACTTTTGTGGTGTAAACATTATTGACTAAATACGTATATAAATTATGAAGAAGAATTTTATCTTTCTGTGTAGTTTAGTGCTTTTGTCATCTTGTTCACAGGACGACCTCCCAGAAAGCTCTACACAAAAAATAGTAGAAAACACATTGGTAGAAAGCACTCAGTTGTCTACAAATCAGGCTATCGCTTATGCTAAGCTGTTTTCTGACAAATTGGATAGATTAGATACCCCACTAACGGAGACGCGTGCTATGATGGAATCTCAGAAATTGTCAATAGAGAACATAGACTACATTGTCGAGGGAGGAGACACGCTTATGTATGCCGTCAACTATTCAAATAACAACGGATATATACTAATCTCTGGTGCAAACACATCTTTCCCTATTGTTGCTCATTCTAGCTCTGGTAACTTGAAGTTTGACAACATTGACGAGAGAAATCCACTGCACTCAATGATAGTTTCATACAAAGAAAGAGTAAAAAAAGAACTTCGATCATTTGAAACAACTCATAATCAATATTTTAATGAGTGGAAAGATCTCGGTAAAGAGGGATATGAATACGAAATTGAACTTAGTAATACCGAACCTGAAATTGTCCCCCAAAACGATGGGCAGGCCTCTTTAAGGAGAAGAAAGCACTCCTCTGGAAAAAAGACAATATACCCTTATACTGGTAAAAGATTAGATTACTGGTGTCAGGATGGAGGATATAATTATTATGCAAAGAACAAAGCCAAAATTGGATGCCCAGCCATTGCGATTGGTATGCTAATGTATGATACAAGAAATAGACTTTCAGGCAATCACCAATTGACTAAGCCAGATTTTGAGTATTCTGACAATCGAGATATTTCTCAGACAAATGATTCAACCTCTGTCGCCAAAAAGTTACGCTACATTGCAGACCAAATACCTAATTATGAGTGGGGGAAAACTCCAGATGCTCCAAGCGGTGCACAAGCAGATAATATTGTAATAGGCCTACGAAAACTGGGTTACTCGAAAGCAGCTGTTAAAGATTATGACTTTGAGGAACTATACAGAAACCTTGAATTCAAAGAATATAATAACTTCTTTGGCAAAGAACAGTCTTTCAACAGAGGAGTACTCATTGGATCAGCAGGTTACCCCTCTGGACACATCTGGTTTTGCGATGGATATTATGAGCAATCCTATACAGTAAAGAAAAAGTTTTTAGGCATAAGAATAAAATCGTGGACAGAATATGATGACAGAATTTACATGAATTGGGGGTGGGGACATAACCAAGGTAATGGATGGTATAGTGCAACAGAAAATAGAATTTGGACTTCTCTAGAACAAGAAGGAGGACGAAAAATTGCATTAAAGAACAATGCCAAAATATTTATAAATTTAACAACTTATGAAGATTCAAACAATTAAATCTGCATTTGCATCATTAGCACTTTTGCTAACTGCTTGTAGCACAAGCCAATCCGAAAACGAATATGTGCCTATGGTGGCATCGTATTTGGGAAACAAGGTATGGATGTCCTTCGAAACCGACAAGGGCAATGTGTACAATCACGACAGCCTTATTGCTCAAAACAAGTTGCGAGCTTATGGCGAACTATCGCAACGCAACCTTAACCTCAGAAGCGTCCGAACGGATAAAGGGCAACAACTGCTGGAACTGGTAGCAGACTTACCCAATATGCAGGCAATGACTTTCAATGAGGACGGCACCGGT
Organism: Bacteroidota bacterium; assembly: GCA_041793355.1. Classification (GTDB taxonomy): domain Bacteria; phylum Bacteroidota; class Bacteroidia; order Bacteroidales; family Dysgonomonadaceae; genus UBA1309. Next base: position 2,119 of record JBHBVA010000054.1, read on the forward strand.
ACCGGCACATCCAAAGCTACAATATTTATCGAAAACCAACAGGTGGAACTTACGTTTCATTTCAAGCTAAGTGGCACAAAAGGTGCAGCAACAACGTATGGGAGCAGTGCTTTAAGCGTTATGAACGTAGAGCAAGGTGGTGTTCTCTTCAACTACACGAACACTGATGTAATTACCCTCAAAAAGGACTCTAATGGTAAGTTCTTGATAAAGTAAATTTTTGGAAAGCCTGCCTATAAAGCTCAAAGATGCTCTTCTTACACGTTTTATAGGCAGGCTATTCTCATCCAACACATTCCTTCCAACTCTCCCAACCTGCTAAAAATAGACATTCGCCGTTCGCAATACCTTTGCCCACACTAACGGAAGTTTTCAGAGTAGAAACTTCTGTTTTAATGGATTTTATAACTACCTTTGTCCGCAAATTGGCAAAAGCAGACTATGAACTATAATTTTAAAGAGATTGAGAGCCGCTGGCGTAAGTACTGGGCTGACAATGAGGTGTATAAGGTTTCTAACGATGAAGCAAAACCTAAGTTTTACGTATTGGATATGTTTCCTTACCCATCGGGGGCAGGCTTGCACGTAGGGCATCCGCTGGGATACATCGCCAGCGATATTTATAGTCGTTACAAACGTCAAAAAGGCTTCAATGTGTTGCATCCGCAGGGCTACGACAGTTTTGGGCTTCCTGCCGAACAATATGCCATCCAAACGGGGCAACATCCTGAAAAAACAACTAAGGAAAACATCGCCCGCTATCGGGAGCAGCTCGACAAAATCGGGTTTTCTTTCGATTGGAGCAGAGAGATAAGAACTTCAAATACAGAATATTACAAGTGGACACAATGGATTTTCATCCAACTATTCCATTCGTGGTATAACAAGGAAAGCGATAGGGCAGAAGATATTTCCGACCTTGTAAAAATATTTGAGCAAACAGGAAATGCAAACGTACAAGCAGTTTGCGATGATGATGTCGAAGCC
>JBHBVA010000055.1:0-2539 GCA_041793355.1 Bacteroidota bacterium
AGAAGTGGCAGGTACAACTTATACGTTGGAAGCCGGAAGCTATAAGTATTGCTTGCCCATCCCTCGTGTAGCGGAATTAGAGCGTAATCCTATCAGTCAAAATCCGGGTTGGGGAACATTCTAACGGATAATCAGTTTGAGGTTATTTTTTATCGTTAATTTTTTTGAGAATAGATATGAAAACATTCATAAAATATGCCTTGGGAGCTTTGGTTATAGCTCCTTTGGCTCTGGGCGTAGCAAGTTGTGATAACGAATTGGAATCCGCCGAAACTACTTATATTACTTTCGATGAAGTGGACTCGTTGGTGGTTTCGCCCAATAGTCCCGTGCTTGTGGCCGATGGTACATCGCAGCTGAGCTTTTTGGTGACGGCTTACTACAAAGTTACGGCTAAGGATAGCAGTATATTGGCGTATCCTTATCGCACCGACCGTGTGCCGTTGGACAAGATAACCATCACCAGCAGCGAAGGCAAAACCATAGCTGCTCAAGATGTGTATACCACCACTACCGACAGCGACTCGTTACACTTCACGGCAAGCTATGGCTCTATGTCGTCGAAAAAAGTGTCCGTTAAAGTGCGTCCTGCCTCCGAGACGGTAACGTACACTAAAATTACCGTTCCTGTGATGTTTACGGCATTCTATTCCACTAATTCGCAGGACATTTCGCAGTATGCTACGGAGGAAACTTGCAAGGCTTTGCTGGAGCGTGCCAGTAAGGTGTTTTCTAATCAGTTGTACAAAGCACCGGCGGGTGCTGATGTAGGTATAGAGTTCACGTTCAAGGGATTGCGTCGCACGCAAATCGAAACGACACAGGAGGGTACAGGATTTGTAAAATATATCACTACACAAATGCCTAATTTGGCTTCCGAAGCACAAGAGTCTGTGGCTGTGTGGTTGGTAAATTCTGTTCCCAGTGCCTTGGCTGGTAGATGCAGGCCGGGCTACACCACAGGAGCAAGCAATGCTATCGATGGTCTGACGCTTACTACTGTAGCTTCCGCTGCTGCTATCACAGCACCTGTGCCACAGTATTGCGGATTCGCATTCAGCTATCGCGATATGATGGGGGCAGATTTGATTACGTCCAGTTATCGATTCGAGCAATTGTTGGGACTTTATTATGGATTGTTGCCTACTTCAGTTTCCTATAGTTACTTGCTGAATGCAGATAACGATACAGATTATTGTAGCGATACATTCCCACATCTTACGTTGCTGACTCAAACCAAGCGGAGTTACCAAGAGGACTATCAATTCAATTCGTTCAATATAATGGACAAGGTAAGTACGGCAAGCTCCATTACGCACGAACAGGCAAAACGTATCCGTCAGGTGATAGCCACCTGCCTCTATCGCCAGCAAGGGCAATAGTTTAGGGTAAGTGATACATATAAACCTATCGAAACGCTACGACATAAAATTCGTGGCGTTTTTCGTTGTATAAATAAATATTGATGGAAATTTGTTACTTGTATATTATCAAATGGTGTTGAAAATTTTCCACTACCGAAATGAATGAAAATAGTGGAAAAAGTGTACCTTTGCCAGTCGCAAAAAATAAAGCATATTTTCTGTTCGTAAGCAATTGGTGAGGATTCTTCGTATCTCCGACAAGTTGTAAAAGAGAATACTTTACGTTGCCTTTGTTGGGAAAGTATGTGAGTAGATAGCGTTTTAAAGAAATATATATCATTAATATAAGCAATGGACAAAGGAAAATTTTCGCTCGACAAATTGAAGAGCATTGCCACACCTTTCTATTACTATGATACTGAGTTGCTTACCCAAACATTAAAAGCTGTGAAGGAGGAACTCAATAAATATGGTTTTCAACAACATTATGCGGTGAAGGCCAATGCAAATCCCCGCTTGCTCAAGCAAATAGCCGCCGCCGGATTTGGTGCCGATTGCGTGAGCGGTAACGAGATAAAGGCCGCTGCCAATGCCGGCGTGCCCGTATCTAAAATTGTGTTTGCCGGGGTGGGAAAAACCGACAAAGAAATTAACCTTGCGTTGGACTATAATATCTTCTGTTTCAATGTGGAGTCGCTCCCGGAATTGGAAGTTATCAACGCTTTGGCCGAGCGTAAAGGTAAAATTGCATCGGTGGCTCTTCGCATCAATCCCAACGTAGATGCCCACACGCACGAGTATATTACAACGGGACTGAACGAAAATAAATTTGGATTCAGCTTGTCGTCGTTGGAGCACGTGTTGTATGCCATAAAGTCGCTTAGTAATGTGCAACTGATTGGTATTCATCTTCATATAGGTTCGCAAATTACAGATGTGGAAACATTTGTGCCGCTTTGCGAAAAAGTGAATGCTCTGCAAGATTTATTTGAAAGCAAAGGCATTAATCTGCCACACATCAACGTAGGGGGTGGTTTGGGTATTGATTATGAAAACCCTAACGGAAATCCCATACCAAACTTTAAAGGTTACTTTGAAGTGTTTCATAAACACCTAAAAATTCGCAAGGGGCAACAAGTTCACTTCGAACTGGGGCGTGCCATCGTGGCACAATG
>JBHBVA010000056.1:0-3658 GCA_041793355.1 Bacteroidota bacterium
TAAGAAGTTGTGGAACAACGAGTAAGCAAAAATCACGATGGCAGCATCGTGTGCCACAGCAATGATAGTACCTACCGAGAACGCAACATCACGGAAGCGGAACAAGATGTAGATACCCATACACAAGATGGCGAAGCTTACCGCAAACACAGCTGCTGTTTTCATATCATCGGCAACACTTGGTCCCACTTTGGCAGAACTTTGGATATAATTATCGATAGTTGCATCGGCTTTTATATACCCCTTCAATTTCAATGCCTCTGTCATTTTACCGCGAATTTCGGCTTCTATACCATCGTTAGTTGCTTCTACTTTGTAGTTGGTAGAAATACGCACCTGATTGCTTGAGCCGATAGTGATAACCGAAACGGTAGAGCCATCTACTTCCAAATAAGGAGCAAGAGCTTCTTTCACTTCATTGGTGTTCACAGGTTGCTCAAAACGAACAACATAGTTGCGACCACCCGTGAAGTCGATTCCACGGTTAAGACCGAATACAAACATCGAAATAATGCCGATAAGTATCAATACTGCCGAAGCTGCGTATGCCTTACGGTGCATATTCAAGAAGTTGTACTTAGTGTCCATCAAGAAGTCTTTGAGCGGAGCAGTAGTAAACTGCAAGTTGCGGAATTTACCTTTCGAGAACGCATAATCGTAAATCAAACGCGTCATAAAGATAGAGGTAAAGAACGATGCCGAAATACCGATGATTTCGGTAATGGCAAATCCTCTGATAGGTCCTGTACCGAAGTTGTACAAAATCAAACCGGTGATGATGGTTGTCAAGTTGGAGTCGAAGATAGCTGAAAATGCGTGTTTGTAACCATCTTCCACCGCTTTTTGCGTGCCTTTGCCGGAACGAAGTTCTTCCTTAGTGCGTTCGTAAATAAGCACGTTGGCATCCACAGCCATAGCCATAGCAAGCACCAAACCGCAGATACCGGGCAAAGTCATCACAGCGTGATACGATGCCAACACACCCAGCGTAATAAAGAGGTTCATCACCAATGCTACGTTCGATACCATACCGGGAACGAAGCCGTAAACCAAGCACATATAAGCCATCAGTACAAACAATGCCACCACAAGCGAAATCAAACCGGCTTTGATGGACTCTTCACCGAGCGACGGACCAACAATATCCTCTTGTACGATACGTACGCCGGCACGCATTTTTCCGGACTTCAACACGTTTTCCAAGTCTTTTGCCTCACTTGGAGTGAAGTTACCCGTGATTTGTGAGCGTCCGCCTTCAATTTTATTTTGCACATTGGGAGCAGAATAAACGTGTTCGTCCAATACGATGGCAATAGCACCGTTGGTTGCAGCTTCTGCACCCGTGATGTTTGCCCAACGTTTGGCACCTGTACTGTTCATCTCCATATCTACAGCCCAGCCGCCGCCACCTTGCGGAGACATATCTTGGTCGGCACGAGCCGAAACAATCACATCGCCATCCAAAGCCGGACCACGTTTGATACCATCACCTTTAAGGGCATACAATTGATAAAGTGTTTCTTTTTCATCCAAAGCCTTGAAGCCCCATTTGAAAACAAGGTCAGAAGGATACGCATCCTTAAACTGCGTAAGGATGGCATTCACGGAAGCGGTATCGTTTTTGTGTACCACACCCACGATAGGACCTCCGAAATTCTGATTGAAGTACGCATCGGCAAACAGTTCGAACAAAGGTTTTTCGAACTTCAATTCACCCGCCACTTGAGGTGTTGCTTGTGCTACAGAATCGCTTTGCACACTGTCGGCAACGGCTGTAACAGGTTTGTTGCCTGCCAACAACTGTGTAGCACGGTTGTTTACATCTGTCAAGAAACCTCCGATGGTATTGGCCGGATAGGTTTTCCAAAATTCGAGATTGGCACTACCTTGCAACAGCTTTTTCACACGTTCGGGCTCTTTCACACCGGGCAACTCAATCAAGATACGCTCGGCACGGTCGAGTTTCTGAATGTTGGGAGCTACCACACCAAAGCGGTCGATACGTGTACGGAGTACGTTGAACGAGTTGTCGGCAACGCTTGTCAATTCCTCACGCAGTACGGCAATCACTTTGTCGTTGTTGTCCGACGGAGCAATTCTGTCCTTCATCGTAATGGAGAAGATGTCTGCCAACTTTGCATTTTTGTTGATAGCCTCGTACTTGTTGCGGAAGAGGGTGATAAAGTCGAGGTTGCTACCCGAAATGTTCTCTGCCACAGCCTGTTTAATGGCTTGGTTGAACTGCTCGTCATCGGTATTCGCCAACGATTTAAGCACTGCGGCAGCATCAATCTCAAGAATAACGTTCATACCGCCTTTGAGGTCGAGCCCCAAACCAATCTCTCTTTCGCGACACTCTTTTAGGGTGTATCCCAACCAAACTTTTTCGGTAGAGATAGAGTCAAGATAATGACTCTCAGCATTTAAGTTGCCTTTTGCAAATTCAGCTGCTTTGTTTTCGTAATGCCTTGTAACGAATGAAAACGACAAGTAATACGCACAAACCAACATCAGTAGCACGGCAAAAAACTTCACAAATCCTTTGTTTTGCATTTGAAATCAGTTAGTTATTATTGTTACTATTATTAATTTTACAAACCTATATAAATCACTTAAAATGAATACGTTGCACACAAAAAAGCCGACATCTGCATACCTTTATCTTTGCCGGTCTGCTTTTTCAGGCGTGCAAATATAGTCTTTTTATTGGTTTTGAATAGTATAATGGTAAAGGAATTTGCAACAAGTACACCTTTGGCTACAAAATTACGGAGACCGCAGAGCTGCCAAAACAGCAAATCCTTATCCGTTTGCACGGATAAGGACTACTTGTACTGCAACGGAGCCATCATCGGTTTTGCTCCGAAATGCTAAAAGTGATACTTCACCCCAATGCCGACGTTAGAAGCTACGTAATGGTGGTCTGCAACGTAGCGACCTCGCAAATCGGCAAAAAACGATACGTTTTTCACGGGATACTCCAACGAAAGCGTACCATCCACACCGCAAGTAAATTCATTTCCGCTCACATAATTATTGGCACTTGGCTCAAAGTGGAACACGCCCGCATAAGCCGAAAGGGTTGCACTGAGGTTGAGATGCTCTCTAAACTGAGGCCAGAGGTAGTGCACAGCCCCTACGGAAAGCGTGTGTCCGGTATTGTTGTCGTTCATCTCCCAACGTTCATAGCCTACTTGCAACTTATGCAGAATACCGTTGTTGAGGGTTTTCTCCAATCCGAGCGAAAGGCTGCCATCGTTGTCGTTAATAGCTATCGCACTCTTCCGCAAAAAGACGGAATGTTTTTGTGCCGAAGCAGTTCCCACTAAGGCAAACAAGATAAAACCAATTCCGAAAAATTTAAATAAACATTTGTTCATCATCTTTGAATTTTAAGCATGTATTTTATTAGGTGTAAAAACAGAAGTCAATTACATCGTTCTTGCTTCCGAAGGACAAAGATAAAAAACATTTGTTGTATATGGATAAATTTACAATAACAAAACAGAAAAAAAATTAATAGGCTATTATTCAATGTTTTACCATTATCTAAAAAGCACTACCTTTGCCCCTACCAAGATAAAAAGCAGATGGAAATTCAACTCATACCGCTCCGGCAGACAGATACGCCCCTTTTTCAGCAGGCGTGGCAGATATA
>JBHBVA010000057.1:0-2627 GCA_041793355.1 Bacteroidota bacterium
AGCACCGTTTTCCAATGCCCACATACGCATACCTGCCGCCACGTGTTCGGCAACACCTCTGTCGATAGTTTCGCCTTGCTCAATCACCTGATTTACTGCTTTATAAGTATCTTTCGACAGATATTTTGCCATTGCCTTCTTGTTGAAGACTTTGCATCCGTAGTATTCCGATGTTTTTGTTGCCGGCACTTTCACTTCTACGGGCTTGCGAGATGTGGCAGTAGCCACCGCTTTGAACCTCAATTTTGTCATAACCTTTTTTGAATAACTATTTCTAAGTGATTAACGTTGTCTGTTTTTTTGCAATCTTCCTATATCGATAGTTTTTTGAAACGTTGCACGGCTTCCAAAGTATTTTCACGAGTGTTGAAAGCCGTAAGGCGTAAATATCCCTCACCACTGGGACCAAAACCTACACCGGGCGTGCCTACAATGTGCAACTGCTGCAATAGTGTGTCGAAAAACTGCCACGAACCCAATCCGTTAGGTGTTTTTACCCAAATGTAAGGAGAATTGACACCTCCTGCCACCTGCAATCCCTGCTCCAATAGTCCGTTGCGGATTATTTGAGCGTTTCCAAGATAATATTCTATGTTGGCTCTAACTTGCTTTTTGCCCTCAGCCGAATAACAAGCCTCAGCAGCACGCTGAATAACGTAAGGCACACCGTTAAACTTTGTAGTGTGTCGTCTGTTCCACAACCTGTTAAGTGCCACAGCTTCACCGTTTTTAGTGTATGCTTGTAATTCTTTTGGAACTACCGTATAGGCACATCTTGTACCCGTAAATCCTGCTGTTTTAGAAAAACTTCTAAACTCGATGGCTACTTTTTTAGCCCCTTCTATTTCGTAAATACTATGTGGTACATCTTCCTCGGTGATGAATGCTTCATAGGCACTGTCGAATAGTATTAACACCTTGTTTTCCAAAGCATAATCCACCCATACTTTCAGCTGATTGCGGGTAAGGGTGGTACCTGTCGGATTGTTTGGGAAGCACAGATAAACCACATCTACAGGCTTTTGTGGCAGTTCGGGAACAAAGTTATTTTCTGTATTGCAGGGCAGATACTCTATCCGGCTCCAACGTCCGTTTTGTGCAAGTTCTCCTGCCCTACCTGCCATCACATTCGTATCAATGTAAACCGGATACACGGGGTCGGTAATCGCCACCACATTTTCTATCCCCAAAATATCTCCGATGTTTCCTGTGTCGCTTTTAGCTCCATCGCTCACAAACACCTCGTCGGCATCAATATCCAGCCCGCGAGCTCGATAATCATTTTCAACTATGGCATTCACCAAAAAATCATAACCTTGCTCAGGTCCGTAACCTCTGAACGTTTTACCGTCAGCCATTTCGGTTACAGCCTTGTGCATCGCCTCAATCACTGCCGGGGGCAGAGGCAAGGTTACATCTCCAATTCCCAGGCGAATGATGTTGGCTTCGGGATTTACCTGCTTAAAATCTGCCACTTTGCGTGCCACCTCCGAAAACAGATAGCTACCCGGCAACTTCAAATAATTTTCGTTGATTAATGCCATAAATTATTAACGTCTTTTTATCGTGTTTCGTTTATTACCATTTCTCCCTCAAACACCGTTACGGCCTCTCCGGTCATATACACCCTATTATCACTTTCTCGCCATTCGATATGCAAGTCGCCGCCCAGCAAATGCACGGTTACCTGCCTGTCCGTCAAGCCTTTCAGCACAGCTGCCACCACTGCAGCACAAGCCCCTGTTCCACAAGCTTGTGTTTCACCTGCACCACGCTCCCACACACGCATATTCAACGTTTTACGGTCTATCACTTCTATAAATTCCGTGTTCGTTTTTCGGGGGAATGAAGGATGTGTTTCAAACAACGGTCCCAACTCAACCAAGTTCAGCTTGTGAATGTCGGGTGTGAAAGTTACGGCGTGAGGATTACCCATCGAAACACAAGTTACATTCCACGTCTGCTCACCAATTTGCAGAGGTAAATCAACTACCGGAGAAACATCTGCCACAACGGGTATATCCTGAGCTTGTAAAATAGGCTCTCCCATATCTACAGTAACCAAACGTTTTTGTGCGTTGCCCTGCAATAGCGAAATATATTTAATCCCCGCTTTGGTTTCCAAAGCTATTTCCGTTTTGTTTACCAAACCGTTATCGTAAGCATACTTAGCCACGCACCTTGAGGCATTACCACACATTTCGGCTTCCGAACCATCGGAATTAAACATTTGCATACGGATGTCGGCCTTTTGCGATGGTAGAATCAAAACTAATCCATCCGACCCCACTCCGAAGTGTCTGTTACTCAGCTTTACAGCCCACTCTGACGGGTTTTCGAGCGTGTACACAAAGCCATTGACGTAGATATAGTCGTTGCCGGCTCCGTGCATTTTTGTAAATTTCAATATCTTATTTTGTTTTATCATTTTTTTCCTCTTCAAAATACGCTTTGCTACCAAGCTTGCTTTTGCCAGCCTTAGCCTGCGAGCCGACACATCACGATAAAAGGGAGGTAACAAATTGTGATACAAAGATATGCTAAAAACAAAAGTCGCCGTTCATTTAAGATTGGCGACTTTGTGATATTCACTTGTTATTAAAAGAATTTTACGCGGTTATCCTCCA
>JBHBVA010000058.1:0-3837 GCA_041793355.1 Bacteroidota bacterium
AAGCCCTTACAAGCCGCCCGGATATTGGATATATGCCTCAATTTACGCAGATAGACAAAAAATTCCCCATCTCCGTGCAAGAGGTTATCGCCTCCGGACTGTCGCAAAGCGGACGTTTGTGGGGCGGGCTTTCTGCCGAACAGAAAAGAAGCGTACAAACTGTGGCCGAACAAATGGGATTGCAGAATTTTTTGCAGCGTCCCATCGGGTCGCTATCGGGCGGACAATTGCAACGTGTGTTATTGGGACGTTCTATCGTGAACGCCCCCCGCATACTTATTTTGGACGAGCCCAACTCGTATGTAGATAAAAAATTCGAGTCGGACTTCTATAAATTGCTGCTGGATATTAACCGCAACACGACCATTATTCTGGTGTCGCACGACATCGGTTCGGTGGTATCGCTGGTGAAAAACATTGCCTGCGTAAACGAAAGTCTGCACTATCATCAAGGCTCCGACCTCACGTCCGAATGGATAGAGAAGGCATATTCCTACCCTATCGACATAGTAGGGCATCAACCCATCAATACGGGAAAACTCCCTTTCAGAATGTTGCACGACCACGAAAATTGCAATTGTGGCAAGTAATCTCGAAAAGTTATTATCTTTGCATAGTTAATCATCTTAAAAGAAAGGAGATATAGAAATGAAAAAAACAATTTATGCACTATTATTAGCTATATTAACAATGACAACAGCTACTGCAAATCCGTTTTTTCGGAAATACAACACTCCGCATCAAACACCTCCGTTCAACGAAATAAAGCTTGAACATTATATGCCTGCTTTCGATGAAGGCATCAAACAACAACAAGCCGAAATAGACGCCATTGCCAATGCAACCGACGAGGCCACCTTTGCAAATACCATTGCAGCCTACGAGCGTTCGGGCGAATTGTTGGGCAAAGTGTCGTCGGTGTTTTTCAATCTGCTGAGTGCCGAAAGCGATGACAAGATGCTGGATTTGGCACAAGAAGTCAGTCCGAAATTGTCGCAACACGGCAACAATATTTCGCTCAACGAGAAACTTTTCCGCCGAGTGAAACACGTGTACGACACTCGCAACCAAAAAGGGCTGACACCCGAACAAATCCGTCTTACAGAAAAAGTGTACGAGGGCTTTGAGCGAAGCGGAGCAACCCTCTCCGAAGCCGACAAAGAAACATATCGCAAGCTGTCTGCCGAGCTGAGCAGCTTAACGTTGCAGTTTGGGCAGAATGTTTTGAAAGAAACAAATGCTTATGAAATGCTATTGACCAACGAGTCGGATTTGGATGGATTGCCACAGAGTGTACGCGATGCCGCCGCGGCAAAAGCAAAGGCCAAAGGCAAAGAAGGGTGGATATTCGACTTGTCGGCACCCAGCTATTTGGGCTTTATGAAGTACGCAAAAAATCGTGAATTGAGAAAGAAATTGTACACTGCCTTCACCTCGAAAGGTGTGCAAGGTGGCGAGTTCGACAATCAAGAGAATGCTCGAAAAATAGCCCATGTGCGTTTGCAAATAGCCAAACTGATGGGCTACCCCGATTATGCGTCGTATGCCCTACGTACCACAATGGCGAAGGACAAAAAGAACGTGTTCACCCTGCTGGACAAGCTGAAAGTGGCATACGCTTCTGCAGCAAAAAAAGATGTAGCCGACGTGAAAGCCTTTGCTTCCAAAATGGAAGGGAAACCTGTTGATTTACAGCCTTGGGACTGGGGATACTATTCTGAAAAACTGAAAGATTCGAAATACTCCGTAAGCGACGAAATGGTTCGCCCTTATTTTGAACTCGAAAACGTGAAAAAAGGTGTGTTCGGATTGGCTACCGATTTGTTGGGACTCACCTTCAAAAAGAACACCGAAATACCTGTGTATCACCCTGAAGTGGATGCCTACGAAGTGTATGATAAAAACGGCAACTATATCGCCGTGCTGTACACCGATTTCCATCCCCGTGAGGGTAAGCGTCAAGGTGCGTGGATGACCAGCTTTCAGGAGCAATACGTACACGGAAGCGAAAATACACGTCCGCACGTGTCGCTGGTGATGAACTTTACACGTCCCACAGGCGACAAGCCGGCTTTGCTCACGTTTGACGAAGTGGAAACCTTCCTGCACGAGTTCGGACACGGCTTGCACGGAATGCTTTCGAATGTAACTTACGAAACATTGTCCGGAACTAACGTACCTCGCGACTTTGTGGAATTGCCCTCGCAATTGTTGGAAAACTGGCTCACCGAAAAAGAGTTTCTCGACCGCTTTGCCGTACACTATCAAACAGGAGAGAAAATTCCTGCCGAGTTGGTAAATCGTTTGGTGTCGGCATCCAACTACAATGCCGGTTACGACTGCTACCGCCAGCTTCAGTTCGGATATTTGGATATGGCTTGGCACACACTCACAGAGCCTTACGAAGGCGATGTGCGTGAGTTTGAAAAAAGTATTTTGGACCAAGTGAAGCTATTGCCCCTTGCCCCCACTGCCAGCATCAGCACGGCCTTCAATCACATTTTTGCAGGAGGTTATGCAGCAGGCTATTACGGTTATAAATGGTCGGAGGTGTTGGATGCCGATGCCTTTGCCGAGTTCAAAAAGAATGGAATTTTCGACAAAGCTACTGCCGAAAAATTCCGCAAATACGTTTTGGAACGTGGTGGCACCGAAGAGCCTATGGAGCTTTACAAAAAGTTTCGTGGGCAGGAGCCCAGCATCGATGCTTTGTTGGAGCGTAGCGGAGTGAAAAAGCCTGCTCCTAAAGTGGTGAAAACAAAGAAGAAAAAAGATTAAGAAAAATCCGGAAGGGTTCATTAAGTATTGATGCACAGCTACTTAAAAGAGCTGTGCATCTTTTTTTGTTGTGAACGATAATTATGTGAACAGTACGTTCCTGATGCCTTTTGTAACACTGTGCCGGCGATTTAGATAAGTATAATCTGAGTTCGATTAATCGAACTCAGGTTGCAAATTTAACTTGAAGAGACCGTTGCACGGGCTCCAAAATAACAAGTGCAGCTTGTTATTTTGCCAGACTTTGGAGAATGCGGTAATTGCAAGGCATTAAGACTGAGGGCGAAGGGAGTTTACGGCGGTAAATGACCAAGCCCGACCACGAAGTGCGAGCGGAGCTAATGTCGAAAATAACGAAGCGAGTGCTACATTATGCAATAATCTCTTGAAGTAAATTTGTCCGTTGTCTTCATATACCTTCCCGAAGTCGTGTTTTGTACTGCTTGCGGTTTCTCCTCTTGTCAGAGCTATTGCCTGAAAAGGCGGTGCTATTTTATGAATATGTATTGATGGTGAAAATCTAAAAAATCTTTTGAAGGTAGGAACTTATCTGGTAAAATAATAGGCTGATTGTCGTATTTCATGAAAAAATTCCTCACCGATTCGTCATTAGAATAACTGTCTAAACATTTGGAAATCTTTATTCTAAAATCAGGTGTAACGGTAACGAAGCCTTTGTCAAAGGCTTTATCGTGTATAGAGTTTAAGCACAATCCATTGTGCGGATTAGTTCTATTCTTTTTGTCTATAGACCATGGAACTATATGGCTTGCAACCAACAAATCGGGTATTGACATCCCTGTAAAACAGCATTTTAAGTTGTATGACGACAATATTGTACTTCTAAAGAAACTCTGATTCACTCTCGTTTTAACTATAGTTTCTCTTTCTTTTCCTTCTGGTAGGTTCTCAGCTTCTATACACTCAAATAAGTGCGTTGCTCCGTAGGCTGTCGCAAAAGTGGCAACAAAGGGCAGAATAGATAATATCTCAAAACGAAAAGGAAGCAACATCCCTCCTTCACCTGCAATTTTTTAGGGGAAATACCGCCCTTAGGCC
>JBHBVA010000059.1:0-2504 GCA_041793355.1 Bacteroidota bacterium
ATGTGAAAGACTTTGTTTGTATCTACGAAACCGGGATGACGGAAAATATGAATGATGCTCTGCATTTGCTCGCGGAGCATTTTCGCAGCTATTGGGGGCAGAAGCTGGTAAACGTTTTGCGTGCTTTGCATTCGGTGCATTACGATGTGGCAGAGGAAGCCTACAATTCCGAAGCAGAGGAATCGAACCCCGAAACAGAAACAATATGGTAGCCACAATCAGCAAAGAGGAACTGTCGGAATTGCCGGTGGAAGTGTACAGCGGTCGCATCCACGTGGTAAATACCGCCGAGCAAGCCGAGCAAGCGGTGGAGGTGCTCCGCCAATACAACAGAATTGGATTCGACACCGAAACCAAACCATCGTTCGTGCGAGGGCAACACCACAAAATGGCTCTTATTCAGTTGGCTACCGATACGGAAGCCTACCTTTTCCGCTTAAATGTGATGAAGACCATTCCGGAGTGCTTAATCTCTCTGTTTCAGGATGAAACCATTCTGAAAATCGGACTTGCTCTGCAAAACGATTTGCCGGGACTTGCCCAGCGTGGCGAAAGTCTTAAAGGCTTTATCGACATTCAAAAAATAGCTCCGCAACACGGAATACAAGAACTCAGTTTGCAAAAAATATATGCCATTTTGTTTGGCAAACGCATCTCGAAATCGCAACGCGTGAGCAATTGGAGTGCCACAGAACTCACCGAAGCTCAAAAGGCTTATGCCGCCATTGATGCGTGGGCTTGCTTACGAATTTACAACTTGTTAAACGATTTGAAATGACAAAAAAAATATTTTTGAAACCCAAAAAGGAAGACTCATTGCTACGTTTTCACCCTTGGATTTTTTCGGGTGCAATAGCTCGTCAGGAGGGGAAAATAGAGGAAGGAGATGTGGTGGAAGTTTACACCTCGGCGGGTAACTTTATTGCCATCGGACACTTTCAAGTGGGTAGCATCGCAGTGCGTGTGCTGTCTTTTTCTACCTGTAAGATAGACATCAATTTTTGGGAAGAAAAAATTCGCTCCGCTTACCAACTTCGCCAAGCTATTGGGCTGATAACCAATAACAATAATAGCTTTCGGCTGGTACACGGCGAGGGCGACAATCTGCCGGGACTCATCGTAGATATTTATGCCCATACTGCCGTTATACAATCGCACTCGGTGGGAATGCACTTGGCTCGTCACCATATTGCAGAGGCCATATTAAAGGTAATGTCTCCGCACATTCAAAACGTGTATTACAAATCCGAAACCACACTTCCCTACAAAGCCGACGTAGATGCAGAAAATGGATATTTGTTCGGTAGTTACACAGATAGCGAAGCTGTGGAGAATGGACTAAAATTTCGTGCCGACTGGCTAAAAGGGCAAAAAACGGGATTTTTTATCGACCAACGGGACAACCGTTCGCTTTTGGAGCAATATGCTGCCGGCAAATCGGTGTTGAATATGTTTTGCTACACGGGTGGATTTTCGTTCTACGCAATGCGGGGAGGTGCCACCAAAGTGCATTCGGTGGATAGCTCGTCGAAGGCAATTATGCTCACCAAACAGAATGTGGAACTGAACTTCCCTAACGACCCTCGCCACGAGGCTTTTGCCGAAGATGCTTTTTCGTTTTTGGGTAAGATGAACTCCGACGATTACGACCTCATCATTCTCGACCCTCCGGCCTTTGCCAAACACCGCGATGCCATTCGTAACGCCTTGCAAGGCTACAAACGCCTGAATGCCGCCGCTTTCAAAAAAATCAAATCGGGCGGTATTCTCTTCACTTTTTCCTGCTCGCAAGCCATTAGCAAAGAAGCATTTCGCTTGGCTGTGTTCAGTGCGGCAGCCTCCACTGGGCGGAGTGTAAAAATCCTACATCAGCTTACACAACCGGCCGACCATCCCATCAACATTTACCATCCCGAGGGCGAGTATCTGAAAGGATTGGTATTGTATGTGGAGTAAAAAAAACATATTATTATTCGTAAAAAGCAAAACAAATCAAATATTTCTCAAGTAATTAACTCACTCACAATACGGAGGCAACTGTAGTATAATGACTTGATGATAGACTGGGATAAAATACTCAAGAAAGAGATAAAATTTTTTAGATTCAACCTATAAAAGTAACTTTCCGTTATTATTAAAAGTTTTCAAATATGCTTGTTTAGGACTTAAACCCGGATTCCGCAGTAGGGATTCTTTTGCGATTCAATGGCTTATTTAAGAGTAATTTTGACCAATATTTGCTGTAAAAATCATTTTACTTCAGAATGTAATTGGTTGATATATAAGGGGTAATATGGGTTTAATGTCTAAATAGTTTCTACTGCTATGCAGTCGGATTTTCAGAAGCTAAAGTACAACTTTTTTTCTACTGCGGAATCTGGGATTAATCAAACCCAGATTGATAATCAAATAGATAATAACAAACAAGAAAGAGAGGCTATTCTATACAAATAACCTCTCCTCTTTTTTTTAATTAGTCCGTCAGCACGAACCGCACGACGTGG
>JBHBVA010000060.1:0-8233 GCA_041793355.1 Bacteroidota bacterium
ACGCACCAGAAAATTGCTCGACACATTTGCCCCGTTTGAGGTGCAAGATGCAGACAGTTTGATATTTACCTTTACAGGAGGAGCGGAACTTGTCGCCCCCGATACAGCACCATCCGAAGTGGTTACCGAACCCTATTTCCCCGACCGAGTGTACAACGTTTGGACACAGCCCAACGGCTTTCTCGTGGAGCTGAAAGACGGTGATTCACACTTCCTGATGGAAGCTGACCGCAGTTGGCGACACGTGCGTAGCACATTCTCAATGACCGATATGGCAGAGTTCAGCCACTTAGGTGGTTTCATTCGCACGGCATATTGTATGGCTGCACTACCCCACCGAGCTTATCGCATACACGCCTCTGTAACAGAGCTTAACGGCAATGCGTTGTTGTTTCTCGGACCATCGGGAACGGGCAAAAGTACACACAGTCGGTTGTGGCGAGAATACGTGAAAGGTTGCTCATTGCTGAATGATGACGAACCCATTGTTCGTCTGTCCGAAGATTGCAAGCAAGCGTGGATTTACGGTTCGCCTTGGAGCGGAAAAACGCCTTGCTACCGCAACATCAGAGCAAATATTGTGGCAATGGTATTCTTATTTCAGCATCCCGAAAACATCCTACGCAAAGCCGATGCTTTGGAGTCGGTAGATTTTATGATGAAATCTTGTTCGGCACTTCGCTCCGACCCCGAAAGCAAACAGATACTTTTCAATCTGATGCTCGATACCTTGTCCGTAGTGCCAATGTACCGGCTGGATTGTCGCCCCGACAGAGAAGCCGTCTCCCTAACCGAAACGCTTATGCCACAATAATATAGCATCACCAATATGGCAGTAAAAGTTTGGGATAACCATTTGTTTTTCACTGAAGTGTTGGCACGTGTTGCCGAAGGGCACTCCGTCAGGATACGAGCCAGCGGACGCAGTATGATGCCATTTATTCGTGATGGAAAAGACGAACTGATATTGGCACAGATGCAAGAAAAACCACTTGTGGGACACATCCTTTTGGTGAGGATGGACGACGGACGCTACATCATACATCGTGTGGTGAAAGTGGATGCTGAAACTATTACGCTACGAGGCGATGGTAACCCCTATGGCTACGAAACGGTGAAGCACACACAAGTTCTGGCACGAGTTACAGGCATTGTGCGAGGCGGAAAATTTATTCGTGAAGGTTCGTGGCAGTGGAATGCTTTCGACCTGCTTTGGACATCCAATCCTTTTATGCGAAGGGTATTTTTATTTATTTACAAACGATTATTTTTAAAAAGATAAAAAATGAAATTAAGAGAAAACCTCACGGTTCGTCGGATAGGAGATGAATATTTGATGATAAGCAACAGCCAAATAGGTTTAGACTACACCAATGTGATAAAGCTCAGCGATTCTGCTGCTTATCTGATTGAACGCACCGGCGACAGAGAGTTTACAACAGACACGTGGGTGGACTATATTCTGGAAAAATACGACGTGGAACGCCACGTAGCCACTACCGATGTGCAAATACTGATTGATACGCTTACCAAAGAAGGTATCATCGCCGGATAGATTACGGATTAATATCAGATAAATATACAAATGGAAGCTCACGTCCGGAGTTTATTTTTCGAGGCTTTGCAGGCCTCTATTTGGGACAAACCTCTGCAAACGAAATCGTTTGTAGGGCTCCGGCAATGTGCGTGGCTACAATTGATAGAACTGTGCGAAAGCCAAACGGTGATAGCCCTTGTGGCGGACAAGTTGCTAACTCTTCCCAAAGAAGCTCTACCCGATTATGAGTTGATTATGAGGATGATGAGTCGTATCAATCAAACGGAAACCAACAATCGTTTGCTGACAAATGCTTTTGCGAAGCTGAGTAAGGCATACGCCGAAATCGATTGCCCGTTTGTGTTACTCAAAGGGCTAAGTATCATCAAAAACTACCCCAAACCCTCACTCAGAGCTACAGGTGATTTGGATGTTTTTTTCCCACGTAAGGACGATTATAAGCGTGCTAATGCGTGGGCTCGCCAACAGGGGTTCCGGATGGAGGAAGAAGCATTGTACGAGCAACTTTTTTTTGCAGGACGCATACCAATCGAGAACCATTCTGCCATCACTCATTTCGGGCAAAACAAGTACGATACTCTTTTACAAAAAGTTACCGACCAAATGAGTAACAATAAACAGTATCTGAAAACAGAAATTGCAGGTACGCAAACACTTGTGCTACCCCACACGTTTAACGCATTTTACTTGTTTCATCACATTCTGCATCACTTTTCGTATTTGGGCATTTCATTTAGGCAGGTGTGCGACTGGGTGCTGTTTCTGCATCGCCACCACCGGCAAATTGACAAGGTGGAGTTTGCCACCCTTGCCAACGATTTTGCGGTGCTTCGTCCGATGCAAATTTTTGCCAGAGTGGCCATCAAATACTTACAAGCTCCACCTGAAATTTTCCCCTTTGATGTACCTCGTAGCGATGCACACGTGGAGATGGTGGTGGACGAAATTTTCAGAGGTGGCAACTTTGGGCTCGATACGTTTAAAGGCAAGCGGTTTTCTGGCAAATGGAGCAGACGTTGGTTTATGTTTTGGCAAACTACCAAGCGGAGTTTTCGCATAGGCGTAGTTTCGCCCGAACATATTCGCACCATTCCGCTGATAGCCATCGCAAACCGCTTACGAGTACTTTTTAACTGAAAAAACATCGAATTTTACAATAATATTCCCGAATGAAGCTACTGTTTGATTTTCTCCGTTATGTAACCAAGGGGCATCGTCGTCGCATTGCCGGTATCATCTTGCTCAGTGCCGTGGAAGTGCTTTGCTCGCTGGTGTTTGTTTACATTTCCAAAGTTATCATCGACATCGCTACCGATCAACGCGAAGGCACGTGGCAATGGTACGCCTTGTGGTTGATTTTACTGATTATCGGACAGATAGCTTTCAGAACGATGGCAATATGGCTGGTAAATATCACCGAAATTCATCTTGCCAACGGCATTCGCTACCGGATATTTTCGCATCTGCTATACATGCGTTGGACAAATCTCCGGGAACTGCATAGCGGCGACATTATCACACGCATAATTAATGATACAGAGGATGTTACCTACATCCTTGTAAGTGCTTTGCCTATTGCCGTAGCGTCGGGCATACAGCTGTTGGGGGCTTTGATAATGCTCTTTATATTAGACCCTATGTTGGCCCTTATCTTAGGATTGGGAACACCGTTGGTAATTTTGTTTAGCAAGCTATACTACAGAAAGATGCGTCGCTACACAATGGAGATGAAGCAGAACGAAAGCCAAATAACCATACAGATGGAAGAGACTCTGCAAAATCAGCTCGTGGTGAGAACGTTTGAAAAACAGACACATTTTTTAGGGCAATTAGGACAGCTGCAGCATCAACTGCAAAACCGCGTAAAAGAGCGAACCACCGTGTCACTCTATGCCAACACTATGATGCAGATTGCGTTTCAGGGTGGCTATGTAGCAGCCTTTTTGTGGAGTGTGGTAAGCTTGGCAAACAAAACCATCACTTTTGGTACGGTAGCAGCCTATTTGCAGTTGGTGGTACGCATTCAACGCCCTATTTCCGACCTTATCAGATTATTACCCACCGTGATTGCGGCTCGTACGTCGGTAGAACGTTTGCGTGAACTGACAGCCTTTGAAACGGAGCTGGTTCGCAACAAAGTATTTTTGAAAAAAAATGTTTCTCTGCATGTAAAAAATATCACATTTGCTTATGAAGAAAGCACGCCAAACGTACTTTCGGACTTTTCGTTCGAGGCAAAGCCGGGCGAAATGATTGCGATTGTAGGCGAAACCGGAGCCGGAAAAACGACACTCATCCGTCTGCTTTTGGCACTAATAAAACCCTCGAAAGGAAGCATCGAGCTTTCCGATGGCGAGCAAACGGTGGAGGTGATGGAACGCACCCGAAGCAATTTTGTGTACGTTCCGCAAGGTGGTTCGCTATTCAGCGGAACCATCCGCGACAACTTGTTGATAGGCAAACCTGATGCTAAAGATGCCGATTTGGAGCGGGTTTTGCGTATTGCATCAGCATCATTTGTGTTCGATTTACCCAACGGACTAGACACACAGCTGTCCGAAAAAGGGGGAGGATTATCCGAAGGGCAGGCTCAGCGTATTTCCATCGCCCGTTCGTTGCTCCGTCCCGGAAAAATTTTGTTGCTGGACGAAGCCACTTCCGCACTGGATACCGAAACCGAAAAAATGTTTTTACACAACCTGAAAAAGGAGATGGGCGACCGCATCGTTTTGTTTGTAACCCATCATCCCGAAGTGATGAAATTTTGCGATAAGTCTGTCAGAATATAGAAAGTTTTTTTTGAGGGAATAATAATCAGATTGTACCTCAATATGCAATTCTTTTAATACGTTTATTATGCACACTGATGTCAAGGTTGTGATTGTAGGAGCCTCTTCAGGTATAGGAGAAGCACTGGCCCGCTTGTTTATCAACAACGGTTATCGAGTAGGCATTGCCGCTCGGCGAGTACAGTGTCTGCAACAGCTGCAAAAATTGGCCCCCAATCAAGTAGAAATACAACCTCTGGACGTTACGCATTCCCACTCCGTAGAGCAACTGCAAGCTCTTATACATCGTTTGGGAGGTATGGATGTTTATATTCACGTGGCGGGGATAGGAGAAATAAATACCATTCTAAACGAAAGTATTGAATTAAAAACAGTAAACATAAACGTAGAGGGATTTACCCGCTTTGTCGATTTTGCATTTCATCATTTTGCCAATAACGGAGCAGGCCACCTGGTTGCTATCAGTTCCATAGCCGGCACACGGGGTTTGGGAGCCGCCGCTGCCTATTCGGCATCTAAAGCCTATCAAACCACTTATCTGCAATGCTTACAACAACTTATCGCTATCCGTAAGTTGTCCGGTATTACCATCACCGACATTCGTCCCGGCTTTGTGGCAACTCCGTTGTTACAAAATGTCCACTTTCCCCTATTGATGCAACCCGAATCCGTAGCCAAAGCTATATTCAATGCCATCAAAAAACGTAAACGCCTCAAAATCATTGATTGGCGTTATCGGATACTGGTGATATTATGGCAACTCATTCCTCGTTGTTTGTGGGAACGATTACCTGTAAATCGGTAAAAAAATCGGACAACACTCTCTCCTATTCACACTTTTTAAGCATATACTTTCGCTTACCTTTCAAGTAAAAAGCTTTACTTTGCACCCTCAAACTTGAAATTGCAAGATGAAAAAAGCAAGTACATTCATATTCGCCCTTGTGCTCTCTGCCCTGATAGTGTATCTGGGTGGCGGAGCAGTGGTGGTACGTTGCTTAAACTCCGGAGCTGTGTCGTTGGGGCAATTGCCACCCGAACACACTGCCGAAGAAGGTATATCGTGCATGCAAGTGTCGGTAGAGAAGCTGTCGCCTGTTCCCACAGCGGAAGAGGTGAACTTGCCTGCTCCCACATTTACCTGTTGCGAGCCAACGGTGGGGCTGGAACTCACCGCAACCTCGTTGCTCGTTAAGGAAATTCCCAACACGGAGTTTCTACCTCCGCCGGCGGAAGTACCGCGATTGTATCTGCAAAAAATCACCGTTCTACAAATTTAGCCTACGTTGTTTCGGCATTTGTCGCTCTGCCCCATCGGGGTGCGGAGGGACGGTTGTGTTGCATCGGTATTCCTCTCCTTTTCTCACAAAGGAAGATACTGAATAACAACAATTTGTATCAACATTCGTAACAACGTAAAGCTAAATTTTATAACAATGAACATAAAGAATATTTTGGTAAGCATCGGGATGATGCTTGCCACTACCACCGTAGCCCAAGTTTCGGGAACAATTGCAGACCAATCGGGCGAACCACTTATCGGTGCAAACCTAATGTGGCTTGGCACCTCCATAGGCACAGCTGCCGATGTGAATGGTAATTTCACCTTGCCGGCACGTCCCGGTGCCACACAAATAGTAGCAAGCTATGTAGGTTTTGCCAAAGATACCATCCGCATAGCTCAACAACCTGCCACCGTTGCCATCGTGTTGAAGGCAGAAAATACTTTAAATGAAGTGGTAGTACGCACCAACAGACTTGGTGTGGGTAAACTGAAAGGTGTGGTAAACGGGTTGGAAATTACACAAGCCTCGCTGGTGCGAGATGCTTGTTGCAACCTCGGCGAGAGCTTTACCACCAACGCATCGGTGGACGTAAACTATTCGGATGCCGCTACGGGTGCCAAGCAAATCAAACTGCTGGGGCTGGCAGGCACTTACGTGCAAATGCTTACGGAAAACATCCCCAACTTTCGCGGAGCAGCTGCCCCCTATTCGCTGGGATACGTACCGGGAACGTGGATGCAAAGCATTCAGGTATCCAAAGGTAGTGCATCCGTAAAAAACGGCTACGAAAGCATCACCGGGCAAATAAATGTGGAATACAAAAAGCCCGAAGCCGAAGAGGAGGTGAACGTAAACCTATTCGGTAATCTAAAAAGCAGATACGAGGCAAATTTAGATGGCAATATTCATCTGAACGAGAGGGTAAGCACCTCTGTGCTTGCTCACTACGAAAACACAGGTGGCAACCACGACGACAACAAAGATGGATTTTTAGACAATCCGCGAGTGGAGCAGTTCAACATCTTCAATCGCTGGAGGTGGAAAAATGGCAAACACACCTTTTTGGGTGGCGTAAAACTATTGGGCGAAAACCGAAACAGCGGACAAACCGACCACGCTATATCGCACAGCGGCAGTAGCAAATTGTACAAAATAAACATCGATACAAAACGCTACGAACTGTTTGCCAAAAATGCCTTGACCCTGAATGCTGAGCGAGGCACCAATATAGCATTGATACTGTCGGGTTCGCTACACGAGCAAGACGCAACTTTTGGCAATAAAGTGTACGATGTGCAACAGCGGAACGGATACGCATCGCTACTATTCGAGAGCGACTTGGGCAAAGCTCATTCGCTATCGGCAGGATTGAGCATCAATCACGACTATTTCGACCAGAAATACAGGCTTACACACAATGAAAATGAAGCACTTACATCCCTGATTGAGCAAGAAACCGTTCCCGGAGCATACGTACAGTACACCTATCATCTGAATGATAAGTGGACACTGATGGGCGGAATACGTATCGACCACAGCAGCTTGCACGGTGCGTTTATCACACCGCGTACACACTTGAAATATTCACCAAGCGAAACTTTTACGCTACGTGCGTCGGCAGGCAAGGGCTATCGCTCCGTGTTTGCGTTGGCAGAATACAATTATTTGTTGGCAAGTGGCAGAAAACTGATTATCAAAGACATACCACAAGAGGCAGCGTGGAATTACGGCATAAGTGCCGACTGGTATGTGGCACTGCTCGGCAACACCTTGAAAGTGAATGCGGAGTATTATTATACCGACTTTCGCCGTCAGGCAGTGATGGATATGGACAGAGATGCCAAAAGCATATATATCAGCTCATTAGATGGCAAATCGTATTCGCACACAATGCAATTGGAGGCAACCTACCCCATCACTCCCGACCTTTCGGTTACGATGGCATATCGCCTGAATGATGTGAAAAGCACTTACAACGGCACGTTGCAAGAGCGTCCGCTTACCAGCCGATACAAAGGTTTGGTAACCGCATCGTACAAAACCCCGTTAGGATTGTGGCAATTCGATGCCACTTTGCAACTGAATGGTGGCGGTCGTATGCCTGCTCCATACATTACTGCCGATGGTTCGCCATCGTGGAGCAGCCGATTCTCGGCCTACGAGCAACTGAACGTGCAAATTACCCGCTGGTTCAGAAAATGGTCGGTGTACGTGGGGGCGGAAAATCTGACGGGCTTCAATCAGAAGAATGCCATTATTGCTGCCGACAAGCCTTGGAGCGAGCAATTCGACCCCACAATGGTATGGGCTCCTACACACGGAGCAACAGTGTATGCCGGACTCCGATGGAGCTTTAAACGATAACAGAATACACACAAAACACTGTATATAAATTATTTACAAACAAAAAAGAAAAGAGATGAAGAAGCTATTAACAACCTTTTTGGTAGCGAGCCTTGCCATAGCGGGCTTTGCCAAAGACATTCAGACTGTGGTAGTAACCACCACACCCGTTATGCACTGCTCATCGTGCGAAAAGAAAATCAAAGAAAACATCCGTTTCGAGAAGGGTGTGAAAAGCATCGTTACCGATATTCCCA
>JBHBVA010000061.1:0-3369 GCA_041793355.1 Bacteroidota bacterium
ATCAGGACGAACGATGCTTCGCAGGTCCAACTCATTATTCTTTCTCATCTCTTTGAGAATATCTTTCAAGTGGATAACCCCCACAATATCATCCACATTCTTCTGAAAACAAGGTATGCGAGAGTAGCCTTCTTCAATCACATGTTCGAGCATATCGGCTGTAATATCATCCAGGTCGATAGCTACCATTTGCGTGCGAGGCACCATCACTTGTCTCACCGTCCGCCCCGAAAAATCAAAAGCATTGCGAATAATGTTGTAACCCACATCTTCCACACTATCTTCACTTCCGCTTTCGTGAGCTTGGTCCACCAACAGTTTCAATTCATCACGAGTATAAGTTTCATTTTCAGACACTTGCGAAAGACCAAACAATCTTAAAACGAAATTGGCAATGCCGTTGAG
Organism: Bacteroidota bacterium; assembly: GCA_041793355.1. Classification (GTDB taxonomy): domain Bacteria; phylum Bacteroidota; class Bacteroidia; order Bacteroidales; family Dysgonomonadaceae; genus UBA1309. Next base: position 406 of record JBHBVA010000061.1, read on the forward strand.
TACCCAAATGAACGGACGAAACACAAGGTAGAAAAAACGCAATGGATATGCCACCGCATAAGTGGTGTTCTCCGAACGCTGAATGGCTAACGACTTGGGAGCTAACTCTCCGAACACTATGTGCAACACGGTGATAATGATAAATGCCAACGGCAGTGCCAGGCTGTGTGCTACGGTTTCGCTTACCTGCACACCCAAATTAGCCATCAAGGCAATGAGCAATTTAGAAACCACCGGCTCGCCAATCCACCCCAATCCCAAGCTGGCAAGCGTTATACCAAGCTGAGTTGCAGCCAAGTAACCATCTAAGTGTTGTACAATGTGTTGTGCCAAAGTGGCTGTTTTGCTGCCCTCCTGCATTTTCATCTGAATTTGCGACATCCGCACCTTGACTATGGCAAATTCGGCAGCGACAAAAAAACCGTTCAGAAACACTAAGAAAAGTGTTATCAGAATGTATAATAACATATATTTTATTTCATTTTTTTGGTAGCTACAAAGTTAGATAAAAATCCGATAAGTAGCAAAACCTTTTCAAAAGTTACTAATTATCAATCAATTGACAATCTGAACACTGCTATTTACGACAGATTTCGGTAAATTCGCACCAAGCACACGCTTTGCCCGTAACCGTTTGCCGAAACGGCACATCAGGCGAGAATATTTCGCCCAAGCAATTGTTTAAAAACTCCTGAAAATCAGACTTATACTTTTCAAAATCTATCACCCGCTCTGCACCCTTTTCTGCACCTTTGTCTTCGATATTGAAGGAAAAATCAGACTTAAAAATATTCCTCAAAAAATAAATAGAGGGAGCTATCCGAGCAGTGGGGTATCTGCGAGCATACATCAACGCATACAAAAACACTTGCAAAACAGCTTTGGGACGCTTGCCATTCTCCATATCGAAAAGCTCTGATACTGAACGAAAAGACAACTCTCCTGTACCCGTTTTATAGTCAATAATACGAGTAGTATCATCCTTTTCGTCCACACGGTCGATAAACCCTTTGAGCTTCACTTCTGCTCCCGATGGCAACAAATACAACTCGTCAAACTCTTCCTCCGACCTCACATACACAAAAGGCGTATGCTTTTGGTCTTGTTTCAATGTTTGATAAACGTACTTCTCTATTATTTTAGCAATCAAGAGCAATTGCCCCGATAAATCTCTTACTTTTTCGGTTTTGAAATAATATTTTGCAAACCCTTCTTTTACAAGTAATTGCACCTTTTTACTATCTGTACTAAGTGCTTTCAAAGCATCTGCCGTAACTGTTTTTTTCTCCAGTCGCTTGTACAAATTTTCCATCACGTAGTGATAGATGCTTCCAAATACGTTTGCCTCTACTTTGTCAGTAAGTTCCTCATCTACAGACAAATTACATACCCGTCCAAAATAAAATTGTAACGGACAGTCCAAATACTGATTGATAGCACTTGCCGATAACGAACGCTTCCCTCCCAGCAAAAAGTCCTGTAATTTAGCCATTACTTCGGGTGTTTTTTGCACCTCGATGTACTGATTTTCCTTCGTTTCCACTTGGTACACTACTATCCGTTCGCAAATATCAAAATGCTTGCTATACAGATACTTAATCTGGTGGAAATAACGACTTATCTCTCCCCCCTTGTCGGCTCGGGTATCGTATAGCATTGTAATTCGTTTGGCACGCGAAATCAACCGGTAAAAATGGTAAGCAAAAATACTGTCTTGAAACTCGTAAGTAGGCAGCCCAAAACCTCGCCGTAAATTATAGGGAATAAAACTATTAGCCCCTCGTTTAGAGGGAAATACTCCCTCATTCATCGAAAGTAAAATCAGGTTGTCGAAATCGAGAGCACGCGTTTCAAGCACACCCATCACCTGCAAGCCCGATAGAGGTTCGCCCTCGAAAGAAACACTGATATTTGATATAAGTTTTTTTAGAAGTTTAAAAAATACATCTACCTGCACTTGCACCTCCAATTCTCGCATCGTATCGGCAATCCGATTGACAGCCCGGTAGCACTGCACGATAAATTCTTGTTCAATGTCAGCGGAACGAGCATCGGTCGTATCGGACTCATCCTCCATCTTTTGATAGCTAACAGACTGATACAAAGACTGTAATATTTTTTTCAAAACATTCGGTATTTGCTCGCTATCGGTCAAAGGGGTAAATATCAATTGCAACAATGGTGATGCTGAAAGTTGAGATACAGGCACCACTAAACGATTATTTTTCAAAATATCTCGTCTTAAGTCATCAGCGAGTTTCCCTACAGACTTAACAACCTGATTGTGAGATAAAATAGGTAGTACAAAACGAAAATACACACCTAATTCCCCGTTCACGGTGCGGAAATTTTTTTGCACCTCAGCCAACTGATACAACAATGCTACCACCGACGAGTTAGCTAATCCGTAACCCATTGTTACGTTAATTTTTTCTATTTCCGTCGGAATAGAATATAGTGTGGGCAACAATAAATTTTCATCAGCCAGCACAATAGCCGTGTTGGGTACGAGGTGATTATCCTTTAGCTCGCCTTGCTTTACCAACTCATCCAACAAGGTATATACCTGCTTGGCTTGCCCCACAAAGGAAGGAATACCAATAGCCTCAACCACAGGCTTTTGCACAGGAGTTATTTCGTCTTCGGCAGAAATATCGAATTCTGACGGAAATTTAGTTTCGTTATTCTTTACAAACAAAGATGCGGGATTATCGTCATCGCGAACTAAAGGTGAAGCATAGTCCCAATAAAAGTCGGCAATACCTTGCTTGCGTGCATACGTAAGCAGTGCTTCCTCTGCTTTAGACTGTCCGTTAAGCCCCACAAAAACAAGTCTTTCGTACCCCTCTAACGACAGTTCCGAACGCTTGGCAAGCTCTGCAACATCTCGAAAAATCATTCCTTCGTAGCCCCAACCTTCCGACCTTAAACAATCTCGAAAATCAGTATATAAAAGATGCAATA
>JBHBVA010000062.1:0-2880 GCA_041793355.1 Bacteroidota bacterium
CACCGCTCCGTCGAACTGCAATCCGCTGATGCGTTTTTGCTCCACAGCGTGCGAACTCACCTCCATAAAAGCATATTGGCAACCGGTATCTACCATTTGGCGGAGCATCTTATTGAGCGACAATGGGTCGGGTGTGGTATGCGTAGCGTGATACACTTCATCGTTCACGTAGTTGGCTACGGTAGATAACAAGCCGGCACCGTAACCCAACTTGCGAAACGTTTTGTAAAGCAAGGTGGCAGTAGTGGTTTTGCCATTGGTGCCGGTAACCCCTACCAGCTTTAATGACGCCGACGGATTGCCATACCAATGCGTAGCTATTTTTCCTGCTGCATCGGCACTATCCTTCACTTGCACCAGCGTGCATTTGGCGGTGTCGATATTGGCAAGAGGTTCGGTGTGTATTATCACCGTTGCTCCCAATTCTATTGCGTTGGTAACATACTGATGACCATCCACTTGCACACCCTTAATTGCCAAAAACAAATAACCTTCGCCACACTTGCGAGAGTCGGTTTCAATACCTTTTACGTCCACTGCCATATTGCCTTGAAGTTGCAATACGTCGATGCCTTCCAATAGATTTTTTAACTGCATATATGTCTCTTTTTTGTTTGATTATTAAAATTGGTTTTTCGTATCTACCTCTTCTGTTTTTACTGTAGTTGTAAGGCTATACTCTGTCCTCGCACAGCTTTGCTGCCCGCCGTGAGCGACTGCGACACCACACGTCCGCTACCCACAAGGCGAACTTTCAATCCCAAGTTTTCCAACAAGAACAAAGCATCGCGAGCCCCCATACCTATCACATTGGGAATCAACCCTTTGGGCGTAGGCAAAGTGTTCAGCCTTACGGCTTTGGGAGTGGTAAGGGTGCTTGCCCATTGCACGCTGCCCGACAATCGGTTGCTACCGATGCCCAAACCTGCAAGCACCGTGTTCAGTTCCGCAAGGCGTCCGTTTTTCACCATTGGCAATGCCATTTTTCCCGAATCGAGTTTACAACTGTCCACAGGCATCCGCAAATTACGGGTATATACTTCCTCCGCTATACGGCGGAATACGGCACCCGGCATCAATCCTCCGGAAGGCGACCCTTTGGGACGACGGATACCCACAAAGCAGGTGTACTTGGGATTTTCTGCCGGAAAATATCCGCAGAACGAAACGTAATAGCCGTTGTATCCCCCTCCCGCAGCAATGAGTGCCGTACCGGTCTTTCCGGCAATGGAAAAGTAAGGCGACTCAATGCTCTGCCCCGTTCCGTCGGTTACTACCTTGCGAAGCATCTTCTTGATTTTCTCCAATGTGGACTCGGAACAAAGCTGAGGATTAATTACTTCCGTAGCAAACTCCTTCATCACCATTCCACCTTTCAAAAACTGTTTGGCAAAGAAAGGTTTCACCATTTTTCCGCCATTGGCAATACCGTTGTAGAACATCAATATATAGATGGGTGGCACTTGCGTTTCGTATCCGAAAGACATCCAGGGCAGTGTGGTTTGCGACCAGTTGCTTTTTGTAGCATTTGGAAAACGGATGATAGCTTGCCCCTCTTTTCCTTGCAGAGGCACATCCCAGTCGATTTTTTGCGTAATACCCAATTCGTGTATGCGTTTCACGAAACGGGCAGGATCGTTTTCGTAGCCTTTTAGTATGGCTTGTGCCACCACAATATTAGATGATATTGCCATTCCCTCCTCTAACGTCAGGTAGCCTTTTTCTTGCCCTTTTCGCCAATAATGGTCGCGGATAATCCGTTTGCCGTACGGCATCAAGCCATTGCCCACATAAAACGAGTCGGTGGGTGCAACAATGCCGTCTTCTAAGGCCACCATCACAGAGGCCGTTTTGAAAGTAGAACCCGGCTCAGACATGTACGAGAAAGCATTGGGGTTGCCCTCCACGTAAGCACCCGATGATGTGCGATCTAGATTGCTGATGGCTTTTACCTCGCCGGTGGCTGTTTCCATCACTATGGCACAGCCCGATTCGGCTTCCAGTTCGACCAACTTTTCGTACAACGACTTCTCTGTTATATCCTGTATATCAATATCCAATGTAGTTTTAATATCCCAACCGTCTTCGGCCGGCACTTCCACCACATCTATCCATCTGCGGGCTACTTTTTTACGGCTTTTTCGCCCTTCCTTACCGCAAAGTATAGAGTCGAACTTCATCTCCAAACCGCTTGCCGCACCTTTTTGCTGGTCTTTAAACAAGCTGCCGATGGTTCGCCCTGCCAACGAGCCAAAAGGCTTCATCCGCATCGCTCTCGACTCGGCAATCATACCCGTACTGTTACTTTTCTGCTTCAAAAAAGGCATCTGACGAATGGCTTTGAGCTGCATATAATTTACATCGGGCTTGATAAGACGGACGTAGCGGGTTTTGAATTTTACCCGTTTGTTACCTTTCTTCCGAGCGATGGAGTCCTGCCGAATTTCTTTACGGCTCAGCTCCCAATTCTTCAATATCAATCGTTTGTATTCCGACGCTGTTCGCTGCGGAAACATTGCCGCCAACTGCTTGGACAAAGGCGAAACGTATTTTCGCAACGTGTCGTTACTTATTCCATCGGCGTGAAAGTCCATATAAATTCCGTACAAAGGCTCACTAATGGCAAGCACTCGCCCATCGGCGGCATAAATAGTTCCTCGTTGCGGATGAATTACCCTATCGGGGAGGAGCATCTCTTTTTTGCCGATAGCCCGCCACACTTCTCCCTCGATGAAGATGGTTCTCACCATTCCGTAAATCACATAAAGAAATATCAGCAACAGGAGAAAAGCTATCACCGTATAGCGTCCCATTGCATCTTTTCCGGCTTCCTTTTTATCTCGTTTCATCGCCATAGTGTCTTCTAAATTTACTGTTCCA
>JBHBVA010000063.1:0-7699 GCA_041793355.1 Bacteroidota bacterium
AGGACCGTGATTTGAAGAACTCTGATATTTGCCTTAGTCGAAAATACCTCGTTGTTGTCCTAAGATATGACTTAGGAATGTGATTTGAAGAACTCTGATATTTGCCTTAGACGGAAATACCTTGTTGTTGTCCCAAGATATGACTCAGGAACGTGGTTCAAAAACTCCGATTTTGAAGTTTGGCATAAAAACTCCTAACAGTAGTTTTTTACGCTTCTACCATTAAACATTTTTTGTCCTGATAATAATGTAATATTTTTCGTTTCTTTCCTGATGGGTTGTCGGAAAAGCGTGCCACAGGCCTCCTGCAAAGGGGTGCCCCCTCGCTGCATTGCTTTAGACAGCCACGTTGTGTAATAATTCTTTGCTTATTTACAACAACAACCCCATACCAAATTTATAAATGGTTATAAAAGTTAGACATAATGTCTTAGCGTATATTTCAGAGTTCTCAAATCGCCCACAAAGGTAGTAAATATTTATCGGATTGAAGCAATAAGTCATATCGAAAAAATGTAAAATTATTCTAAGAGGTATTTCTTCCTGTTTTCCATTATATCAGGATGGGGATTAGGGTGGCTTTTAGCCCAAATTACGCAGTAGAAGTAAGTGTGATTTTAATTAATTATTAGTTAGTTGTTTGCGTGTGTCGATACGTTGCAAGTGTAGGGATGTATAATCATACACCCTTACAATGATGTTAATCAAGTATTTGTTTTTCAGTGTATTACAATCGAATGGGGCGTATTGCTATACACTCTTACTTGCAATCTATTGCGTAATTTGGGATAAGCAAATTTTTTATTGGGATTTTATGTATGCCTAAATGTTTATGAAAAAGTGTGTTTGGTGCCATACGAGTTCTATGGTAGCGAACGGATACAATATCGCTCTTCTAAGCCTTGTAAATATGCAATTTTTAAGTGATTTAACTTGTGTAATCGGGAGGGATAGTTGCACGCCTATTTTTGTTGTCGTGTTCGGGTGAAAAAAGATGTTTGCGGTGTTATTTTTTTCTCCCGGATGGGTGGCACGCTCTTTTGCCGAATAGAACGAAAAAAACGGGAATATGGCACTGTTTGCCAACGTGAGCGTTGAAGCGGGTAAACCGTAAGCTATTGCAAAATTTATGGTGGTAGCGTATGCTGTATGTGTTGTTTTGATTTTATTTTTTTGTGTATTTATCTTCTAAAATAGTATATAAATTGATAAAATAAATAATGTAAAATAAGGGGAGGATCGGCTCTTTCACCCTCGCGGTGCGTAGTAAATAATACACACGCCCAGAAGTGCTACCAATGCCCCGATGAGGTCGTATTTGTCGGGCGAAAAGTTGTCGAACTTCATTGCCCACAAAATGGACATTGCAATGAAGAAGCCACCATACGTGGCATATACACGAGCGAAATTTTCGGTTTGCAGGGTGGCAATTACACCGTAAAGTGCAAGAATGCCACCTCCCAGCAGACCTACCCACAAGGGCCTACCTTGCTTGAGCCACAGCCAAACGAGGTAGCCGCCACCAATTTCGGCAATGCCTGCCAGTATGAAGATAAGCACAGATTTTAATGTAAACATCATAAAGGGCTTGTAATTGAGTGTTTTACCTTTGCTAAAACGTCATTCTGAATCCGATGCGGAAGCCCTGCTTTTTGATGCCGTGATGTTGCAGATGCGACAACCGGTGTACATAGTCCACACGTAGCAGTTGAAAGATGTTTTCTATCCCCACATTGTATTCCCAATAAGGGGAATTTGAAGGTTGCGTTATTTCGGGGAAGAGCATCTGTTGCGGATTCAGAGCGGGATTGTTTTCTCTGTTCAGCCCTCCCCAAAAGCCGCGAACGCCAAATACTTCACGTAGCTTTAGCCTGTTTATCAGCGGAATACGATTCAATAACCAGCCACCCATAAAGTAGTCGAGGTGCCACTCCACCTGTTTGTCGTGCAGAAATTCGAGCGGTGTAGCCAAGTTAAAGCTTTCTTTTTGCAGAGTGTATGAATTGTTGGCATTTGGGGTGATAAGTAGCGGATAAGGTACTTGTCCCCACACTTTCTGCCCCTTGGTTTGCAAAAACAGTTTGCCAAAAGGTGGCATCCATACCGATTTGCTGAGCATCAACTCCGTGCGGTTGTATTTGTAGTTGCCACCCAGCACGTTTTTCAGCCCCCAAGTGCTTTCCAAATTGAAGATGAAATACTCCGTAGGAATCGCCTTGCGATATTCCTTTCGCTGTATGAACTTTTGGTTGTGGTGATAACGAATCCGTATGCCTGCCTCTGTAGTATTTAGCTCATTCAGAGGGATATATGCTCCGGAGGCATCGTTATAGCCAAGCTGCAATCCGCCCGCCGGTTGCTGCGTGTTGGTGCGTGCCACTGCGGCAAAGGTGAGCCCTTTGTGCCACTCCTTCAGATACTCGGCTTCAAAGGTGCGTTGATACACCATATTGTCTGCCTCCGCCGTTTTGAACGACCGAACAATGTTGTCCGATGCCTGTCGCATAAAATCCCGTCCTAACACATTTACATCATCTTTGTATTTGATGCTGAAGTTGTTACGGGGGAATTCGTCCTTGTGGTTCTTCTTTTTGTGGAACGACCACGTTAGCTGCCCTCCATACTTCCAGCGATGGTCGGCAAAGCCGTAAGCCCCATATCCTTCGGCAAAAAACTGCCGATGCACATTGGCGGTGGTGTGTACGCCCATTCGCAGGCGGAGTCCCTCCACGTTGTTTCGGCTGACGATGCGGGTTACGGGTCCGAAATCGAGCTTATTTTTTTCGGGGTCGAAATCGGAATGCAGATAGCCCGTTGTCATCACATCTGCCACTTGCAACAAAAAGTTGAGAGATTTATTGTTTCTGATTTCGCCCATCATCGCATTCAGGTTGCGTGCTGATGGGTCGGCTGTGGGCCGTCGAGTTTGCCAAAAGCTTTCGGGCTGTTTGTCAAAATCCTTTACGGTAACCTCCGGCGTGGTGTTGGCAAACACAAAGTCGTTGGGCATACCCGTTACCACGTTGGTAAAGTGTTGTTGCTTCTGTATCTGCACTTTACCGATGTTCAGATAATCTAAATTGATGAACGTGTCGTATCGTTTCGGGGCCCATACGCCGTTGGGCAGGGGAGCAAACTCCTGCTCGATAAGGATGTCCTTCACGAAGTTGATGTTTGCCTTTTTGGGGATGCGTATCTGCACCTTTTGCACGGCATACGATGCGTCGTTGCGAACAAAAATATCCCCCGAAAATCCCAAATCGTTGGTATTGAAAGGCAGAAAACCCAACTGAATGTGCTGAATACCATTCACTTGCACCGTGTCGCGGATATACCATCGAAAGAAGTCGATAGCCGATGTGCTGCTGAGCGGACCTACAAAGGCCTGCATCAAAATTTGCACCTCGTTGTTTCTCAAATTTACATCTTTTATGGTTTCTTCCAGCAGTTGTTCAAATCCCGAAACATCTATTTGTTCATCTATCCCTTGTTTGTTGTAGCCCATTACTATCTTCTTTTTGTCTGCAGGTTGCTTTCGGGCATAGATGTCGTAATAGCGTTCGTGTAGCGAAAAAGGAAGTATCTTCTTGTTGTCCAGTTTCGAGCTGTCGGCATATTTCTCCAGAACTTTCCCCCGTATCAAGCCCTTTCCGGCCTCGTAGTTGTTTAGGGAAAAGAGCAAACGTTCGTACACCGACATCCGTCTATATTGTTCATTGTCAATGTAGTTGCTGTCTTTTCGGGCTATTACCTTGCGGATGAGTTCTACCGCAGGATTATTTTTTTTTGAGTATTTCTCCTTTCCTCGTCGGTTTACAATCACCTCTTGCAGGCTGATGCCCGATGGTTGCAGTTGAATGCGTAAATCGTTGGCATTGTGTGCCGCAACCTTCACGCTTTTGGAGCGATAGCCCATAGCCGAAATTTGAATGTTTACCTCCTCGCCTGAGGGCGAAAGTAGGCTGAAATGTCCTTGTGTGTCAGTGAGTACACCTCGCTTGGTTTTCTGTATCTTCACAAGAACGGCCTCTAAGGCTTTGCCGGTTTCGGCATCCGTTACGATCCCCGATATGCGATAACCATTGCTTTGAGCGGAAAGAGTTATATTATTGATAATCAGTGTTATGATTAAAATAAGGGAATGAAATATATGTTTGTTATTCATCTATATTTGTACCTATAAATAAAAATACAAATATCGGCTTTTTTTTGCGAGTTTTGAGTGGTTTTGCAACCTTTAACTTATATGCTGTATTTGTTTAAAAACGCTAATTTGATGTATGGATTGTAGTGGACTTTTGGTCTGTTGATAATGTGTTTGTGTATATTTGTTAATATTGATTTTGGGGTTAGGGGATAGACAAATGTTTGGACGGACTTTTGTATTGTTACGTAGCAAGTGTTGATTCGTATTGCAACATCCTTTTTTAATGGTTTTGATTTAACCCGAATTACCTTGTAAATTGTGAGTAGGGGCGTATAATCAGGGCGTATGCAATACACCTCTACAATAAAACCAATCAAGTATTTGTTTGTCAATGTGTTGATATATCCCTCTACACTTGCAATCTATTGCAGAATGTGGGTTGAAAAGCACACGGAGGCAAAAAAAACGTTGAGTTTTTTGTAACCCAACGTTTATGCGTATCCGCCATTCGCTATTGTAGCGGAAAGGGAGGAATTATTCCTTCTTTTTGCGAGCCCGGAGCTTTTTCAGCTCGGCATTCAAACGCTCTATTTCCTCATCCTGATTGTGAATGGTTTTGAGCAAACTATTCAACTCCTCGTTTTCGATGGTGCTGGGAAACTCCGCCTCCACCCGTTCGGTGAAGTCGCTGAGGATGTTCATATAATTGTTAAACGCATCGTAAGGCGACGCATACGGGCTGAAAGGGCTTGGTCCGTCGCCCAACATCTTGGTGTTCATATAAAAGAAGTGGTCGCTGGTTTGCAAGTATGCCCAATCCTGCTTGATGCGGTTAGATTGCGTCATTCGCACACGCTCACTTATTTTATACAACTCCTTCAAACTCTCCTCCTGCAAAGTATTTCCCATCCACGTGGTGAGGTCGCCTTCCTCGCCCGCCCACGAAATTGGTTCGCCTACGCTCAATGCCGCCACCGGTTTCAGCGTATTTATCACCTCCGTAGGTGTGTTGAACCCTATACCTCGCTGTGCGGCACACGCAGGCAGAGCCTTGAAAAACTCAAATATGCCTGTACTGCGATTGTGCAGATTGCCCAACACTTCATAGTTCATAAACAGGTTGATAAGTTGCTCTCCTTCGGGAGTGGAAGCCACCCAACCAATAAATTTGTCGGCTGTGAGGGGATATTCATTCCAATTATAGTTGGCAAACCGATACGATATATCGTTGCTGAAGCGTGCATTCCGCAACAGCAATTTTACTTTGGGGCTACTTGCCGAGTGATACAAAAAGTTGGGACTCTTCCACCCTAAGATGTGCTTGGCACCTTCGGTGAGCATGCCTCGAAATCCCATTTTGTCCACGTAAGTGGCTATTTCGTCCGAGTAGATAAGCTCCGTATTGCGAAACACTTTGGGCGTTACGCCAAACAGGTTTTCTATTTTGCGAGAATGCTCCTTTACTTGGCGTTCAAACTCGGCAGCATCTGTGAGCGATGCCAACGAGTGCGAATACGTTTCGGCAAGAAACTCCACACAACCCGTTTTTGCCAGCTCTTTGAAGCCATCAATCACTTCGGGCGAATACATTTCGAGCTGCTCCAATGCTACTCCCGAAATGGAAAAGGCTACCTTAAACTTGCCTTTGTGTTCGTTTATCAAGTCCAGCATCAGGCGGTTTGCCGGCACAAACGAGCGTTCGGCAACACGTTGCATAATGTCCTCGTTAGCAAAGTCGTCGTAATAATAATGGTCGTAGCCAATATTGAAAAAACGATAATTCTTCAACCGAAACGGCTGATGTATCTGAAAGTAGAGGCAAATGGTTTTCATAACTTTACCTGAATTTTATATTTTGCGTTATAACTAAATTACGTTGTCCGAATACAGGAAACAGCTTCTACTGTTTGATGGCGATTACATTCCACACAGTCGGTTGTAAATATCACGAACTTTTTGTCCGGCATACTCCCACTTTATTTCATCCACTTCCGCTTTGCCTTCGCGTTGCAAAAACTCCGCCATAGCCGGATAGGTGCAGATAGAGTAAATGGCATCTGCCATAGCTTCTACATCCCAATAATCGGTTTTAATGGCACGATGCAAAATTTCGGCACAGCCCGATTGCTTAGAAATAATGGTAGGCACACCGCACTGCATTGCCTCCAAAGGCGATATTCCGAACGGCTCCGACACCGACGGCATCACGTACACGTCGCTCGATTTGAGCATCTCGTACACTTGCTTGCCTTTGAGAAAGCCCGTGAAATGAAAGTGGTCCGAAATACCTTTTTGGGCTGCCAACAATATCATTTTGTTCATCATATCGCCACTGCCTGCCATCACAAAACGAACATTGCGGGTACGTTTCAACACTCGTTCGGCCGTTTCCACAAAATATTCCGGCCCTTTCTGCATGGTAATACGTCCCAAAAAGGTTACTACCTTGTCCTTCCGCTTGCGGGGAGCAATAGCCTGAATTTCGGCACTCAAAGGCTCCACCGCATTGTGTACGGTAGACACTTTAGCAGGGTCTTGTCCATATTTGTCTATTACGGTGCGACGTGTAAGCTCGCTTACGCAAATAATATGGTCGGCATTGTTCATTCCATCACGTTCGATGCCATACACTGTGGGATTTACGTTGCCACGACTACGGTCGAAATCTGTGGCATGAACGTGTATCACCAACGGTTTGCCGGAGATGCTTTTAGCGTGCATACCGGCAGGATAGGTAAGCCAGTCATGCGAGTGAATGATGTCGTGCTGAAAACGTCGGGCAATAACTCCTGCCACAATGGAGTAATTGTTTATCTCCTCCAAAAGGTTGTCGGGGTAGCGTCCCGAAAACTCTATGCACCCCATTTCGTTGGTATGCTTGTAGTTGAAGTCGGCATAAATATGCTCCCGCAAGTCGTAATATTCCTGCGGATTCATATACTTTTCGTATTTGCCTTTCACGGTTTCCCAGTCTGCGTCTCGCCACACAATAGGGGTATTGTTGGCTCCTATTATCTTCAAGAAGCTCTGGTCCTCGTCGCCCCACGGCTTGGGCATCACAAACACGATGTCCATATCGCCTTGTGCTGCCATACCACGCGTAAGCCCGTAGCTTGCCGTGCCTAATCCCCCTAAAATATGGGGCGGAAACTCCCAGCCAAACATTAGTGCTTTCATAAAAATGCCAAAGTATATTTGTTTGCTAACTTGTTTTGTTTCAATCTTCTATCTCGAACGACTTTTTTACTTTCAGAATGCTGAGCATAGATGCCACGTTCATTGCACACGACACGGCTCCGTGTCCGTCGAAAGGAGGGTTGCCATCGTACAACTCGCTGAGCGAGCCCACACAGTTGTTGTACATCTCGTCTTCGATACCCACCAACATTCGCTCCACGAACGACACTCCACTGAACTGATTGATTTTCAGGTACGCTTTCAGGTAAGGGCCTAATAACCAAGGACGTACAGTACCGTTGCACGAGGCATACGCTTTTTGCCGTTCGTCGCCCACGTAATAGGGGACATATCCTTCGCTACGGGGGCTAAGGG